>JAZNGK010000156.1:0-5177 GCA_045576395.1 Faecousia sp.
GACACCTGCCCAAAGCCGGCGGACGGATACCTATGTCCATTATTTTGAAAAGCTGACGGATTTGGGTCTGCTATATCCCTGTTACTGCACACGCAGTCAGCTCCATAGCGCGAATGCGCCCCACCTGTCCGACGGTACCTATGTATATGGCGGCGCTTGTCGCAATCTCACGCCTGCACAGCAAGCCGCGTTTGACCGCAAACCGGCCTATCGCGTGCGCGTGCCGGACAGAATGTGGACGGTAGAGGACTTGGTGCAGGGCACTTACAGGGAAAATTTAGAAACCGATTGCGGTGATTTTGTCGTGCGCCGGGCTGACGGGGTGTATGTGTATCAGCTGGCGGTTACGGTGGACGACGGGGAAGCGGGGGTTACAGAGGTGGTGCGCGGTATGGATTTGCTCAGCTCCGCACCGCGGCAGATGTATTTGCAGGAGCTGTTCGGCTTCCCTCACCCTACATACGCCCATATTCCTATGCTGATGGCGCCCGACGGACGACGCTTGAGCAAGCGCGATAAGGATATGGACCTGGGCTTTCTGCAAAGGCATATACAGGCAGAGGCGCTGTTGGGTCTGCTTGCCTATCACGCAGGGCTGATTGACCGCTGTGTTGCCGTATCTGCGCAGGAATTGGCGCAGGAATTTTCCTGGCATAAGCTGAGGAAGGAAAATATTTGTCTGGACATTTCTTCCCTTTTGGGGTAAAATTTATGGAGATTATCAATCGTTTAGGAGGCTTTTTATGGCGAATAAACCGATTTTGGTCGTGTTGGCGGCAGGTATGGGCAGTCGTTACGGCGGGCTCAAGCAGATTGACCCTGTGGGTAGCTATGGCGAGGCGATTTTGGACTACTCTCTGTTCGATGCCTATGAGGCAGGCTTTGAAACCGCGGTTATCATCATCAAAAAGATGATTGAAAAGGACTTTATGGATACGGTGGGCAAGCGCTTGCAGAAGTGTCCGATGGAGATTCGTTACGCATATCAGGAGCTTGACAAGATTCCTGACGGCTGTGCGGTGCCTGCTCAGCGCACTAAGCCCTGGGGCACCAGCCATGCGGTGCTGTGCGCAAAGGAGGCTATCGGCGATGCGCCCTTTGCTGTGGTCAATGCAGACGATTACTACGGCAAGCAGGCCTATCGCGTGCTGTATGATTTTCTGTGTACTGCGCAAGCAGGCAAGGGAGATTACAGTATGGTGGGCTATGCGCTGGGCAAAACGGTAACGGAAAACGGCTCGGTGGCACGGGGTGTATGCAGCGTAAATGAAAAGGGCTATCTGACCCATATTGTCGAGCGCACGAAGATTGAAAAGTATGAAGGCGGTATCCACTTTACTGCCGACGACGGAAAGACCTGGGAGGATTTGGCGGAGGATACCCCTGTGTCTATGAATATGTGGGGCTTCACGACGGACTTTTTGACTGCGGTGGAGCAGGATTTCCCCCGTTTCTTCCGAGAGGAAGTGCCTGCAAATCCCGAAAAGGCAGAGATGTTCCTGCCTATGACGGTGGGCAATATGCTAAAAGACGGCAGCTGTACCGTTAAGGTGCTTCGCACAAACGATAAGTGGTTCGGTGTTACCTATGCGGCTGATAAGCCTGTGGTGGTGGCGGCGCTGAAAACAATGGCGGAACAGGGCTTGTACCCCGACGGTCTTTGGAAATAATCTTTTTTAGAACCTTTTTGTGGTTGCAGAATATCTTGGAATGAGCGGT
This sequence comes from Faecousia sp., assembly GCA_045576395.1. Lineage (GTDB taxonomy): Bacteria > Bacillota > Clostridia > Oscillospirales > Oscillospiraceae > Faecousia. The sequence goes on from JAZNGK010000156.1 coordinate 1,720, forward strand.
GATTCACCGCAAAAATTTTCGGAGGTATTCATTATGTGTAACAACAATGGTTTCTGTGGCGGTAATATTTGCTGGATTATCCTGATTATCATTCTGCTCTGCAACTGCGGTGGCGGCGGTTTGTTTAATACAGGCAACTGTGGCTGCGATAATAATTGCGGCTGCTGCTAAAGCGTAAAGAAGGGTGCGTCGAAAGACGCACCCTTTTTATATGGTTAGAGAGCCCTGTTGCTACAAATTGTCTGTGCAGGAGGGAGCCTGTGCGGCGGTGAGGGCGGCGACCAGCATGGGCGCCAACAACATTCCCACAATCCCCCAAAAGCGATAGCCGAGGTACAAAAAGACAAGGGTTACCAACGGGTCAAGCCCCAAATGTCGACCCACCAGCCGCGGCTCTAAAATGGTACGGGTGAGGAAGGTAACGCCATAGATGCACAACAGTCCGATAGACCGGAAGTGCTGTCTTTGCACAAGGCAAATCAATGCCCAAGGCACTAAGATAGTGCCTGTACCCAACAGCGGTACGGCATCTACCACTGCCACCGCGATTGCCCAAAGTGGCGCGTAAGGGATTTGCAGAAGCAGAAAGCCCACCGTAATCACGCAATAGGTAATGGCAGAGAGCTTCAGCTGTGCCTTCAGCCAACCGAGCAGGGCGTTTTTGGAGCGCTTGAGCGCAGGTAACAGGTGTGTTTTGACTTTTCCGGGCAATCTTTCAGCGAGCTTTTCCTTGAGCTTCGGCAGTCTTGCAGACAGCATAAAGCCGGAGAGTATACCTGTGCCGATGCCCAAAGCGCCGTCGGGAACGCGGCTTAAAAATGCGGAAATCGCACCGGGCAGGCGAATGGTTGCCTGCTCCAAAAAGGTGGAGCCGGAGTCGAACAGACGGGACACAGACCTGTCCACCAACGGACGCACGCTTTCCGGCGCGTGGGCTGCGGCATTTTCCAAGAAGAAGCGCAGGCGGTCTGCCGTTTCGGTGGCGGTGTTTTGCAGGTTGGGAAGCCGTCCTGCCAATGTGCCCAATTCCTTTACAATCGCGGCGCCGAGCATGCTCACCAGGGTGATGAGGAGTAAGAGTGTGAGGCTCACGCCCAAGCCGGTTGCCGCCCAGCGCGGTAGCTTCAAACGCACGCCCAGCCGTACCGCAGGCTCTGCCGTTGTTGCCAAAAGCAGTCCGAGCAGGAAGGGCAAAAAGATTGGCAAAAGGTATTTCAAAAACAGCCAAGCGCCCAAAAATCCGCCTGCAAGCAGGGCGGCACGACGAATGGTATCTCGGTGCATCACAAACTCCTTTCCGTTTTTGTGTGGGGGTTGCTTTTTATAAAATATGTGTTACAATATGCCGTGAGAACAGGACGAATGTCCGACATAGGAGGACACTATGGCTAACAACTCGAAATATTATGTTATTGAGGCATCTGCCCTGCCCGAGGTTTTTTTGAAGGTGGCAGAGGCGAAACGATTGCTTTCCACGGGCGAGGCTTCTACCGTCAACGATGCGACACGCCTTACCGGTATCAGCCGCAGTGCTTTTTATAAGTACAAAGATTCGATTATGCCGTTCCAGCAAATGATGAGCGGTCGGGTGATTACCTTCCAAATGTTATTGCAGGACGAGCCGGGCGTGCTGTCTTATTTGCTCAACGTCTTTGTTGATTACAAGGCGAATATCTTGACTATCAATTCGATTGTGCCAACCAACGGCTGTGCGGTGGTAACCATCTCTGCCGAAACCATAGATTTGTCCTTGCCGTTAGAGGAGCTGCTGCGTATGATGCGAAACACCAAGGGTGTGCTAAAGGCAGAAATCCTCGCAGGTTAAAATCGTAAAGGCTGTTGCTTAGGCAACGGCCTTTTTATAGCTTACCCGTTTGCAAGAAAAATATACCATCTTGGCAAAGCGTTTGCGGTGTGGTATACTACAAAAAAACAAGGGAGTGTACCATGCAGACAGAGAATAAAGAAATTTATAAATCCAAGCATTTTTGGGAGATAACCATTGGCGCCGCTACGGTACTGTGCGTTTTGGTTTTCTTGATTGTTGCCTTGACCCAGCCACGGCAGTCCGATTCTTCATCCGATGCAAGCACACAGCAATCCGAGCAGTCGCAGGAAGTAACCCTTCCGCCACCGGACGAAAATCCCATCGGAATGGGCGATTTTGCTATGGAGAACGGGTTCTTAACCTGCCTGTCAACCCCCTCGGTGGTGGGCATTGATGTGTCCTATTGGCAGGGCGAGATTGATTGGCAACAGGTAAAGGATGCCGGTGTGGAATTTGCGATGATTCGCGTCGGCTATCGCGGTACGGAAAGCGGCACGCTGTATGCCGATGACTATGCAAGCGCCAATTATGCCGGCGCAACGGCGGTCGGAATTTCGGTGGGAGCTTACTATTTTTCCCAAGCGGTTACGGTGCAAGAGGCGCTCGACGAGGCAGAGCATTTTTTACAGCTTGCAGAGGGCTGGGATTTGCAAATGCCTGTGGTATACGATTGGGAGTATGCCGGTGAAGATGCCCGTACTGCGGATTTGGACGCGCGGACCATTACCGATTGCACCAAAGCTTTTTGCGAAAAGATTTCGGGCGCAGGCTTTCAGCCGATGGTCTATTTCAATGCCGAACACGCGTCGAGCCGACTGTACTTACGGGAACTGGCCGCCTATCCGTTTTGGCTGGCGCAATATGATACGGTGCTGGATTACCCTTATAAGATTGATATGTGGCAGTATTCCGAAACGGGTACGGTGCCGGGTATCGCTGTGCCTGTGGATATTAACCTCTACTTCCCTTGGGAGGTTTCGTAAAAGTATAGAAAAAAGCCCACTTCGCAAGAAGTGGGCTTTTCGTCGTTTTGATTATTCAGCTACATAGGGCAACAGAGCAATCTGACGGGCGCGCTTGATAGCGGTGGTCAGGGTGCGCTGATGGGCTGCGCAGGTGCCGGTGGTACGGCGGGGCAGAATCTTGCCGCGCTCGGACAGGTAACGGCGAAGCTTTGCAGTATCCTTGTAGTCGATAGCGGTAACCTTGTCAACGCAGAAGGCACATACCTTCTTGCGCTTGCGAGGACGCATACGCTGTTCGTTAGCCATGAGAAAACCTCCTTTTTAGCATTTGTGAAAAGTTCAGAGTGAAACCTTAGAAGGGCAGCTGTGCATCGTCGTCATCGAACATCGCAAAATCGGATGCAGGTGCCGTTGCAGGTGCCGCGTAGCCACTGAAGCCGGCAGGTGCAGCGAAGCTGCTGCCGCTGTCGCCATCGCGCTTGCTGTCGCCGAAGTAGACATTATCTGCCACGATTTCGGCTGTGCGACGCTTGTTGCCATCCTTGTCGGTCCAGTCGCGCATTTCCAGACGAGCCTCTACAGCGATCATACGGCCCTTGGTGAAATACTTGGAGATAAATTCTCCGGTCTGACGCCAAGCAACGCAGTCGATAAAGTCGGTCTTT
>JAZNGK010000157.1:0-2849 GCA_045576395.1 Faecousia sp.
CCAAGGAGTTGGGGAAACATGTTGTCTTCCTAAGACCGCTTGGCCTCCGACTTATAACCTGTAAAAGCATACAAAACCAGCTTTAGGCACCAAGTCATTACCCATTTTGCAAAATCGCGAAGCTTCTTAAGAATATCCTGCTCAACAGCCGTATTGGCAACGCACAGACAAAGGTAAATATAGAGAATCGGCACAATCAGCTTGGCAATTACGCTTGTCAGCAAGGCATCAAAGAAAACCGTTCCTGTGTAGAGTGTGGCTGAGGATGTTGTGCCACCCTGTGCCGCCACCGCAGCGGTCATTACCGGCAGGAGCAGTTTTCCATACTCGCTTAGTTCTGTAATCGTCGCTGTGCCCAATTGAATCATAGAATGTATCGGCTGTAAAAGCAGAACGCCTATCGCAACCGCACCGACCAAGCGAATACTGCCGGATACGCTATTTGACAGCGTACCCAGAACCCCCAATAACAGCACCGTAGCAATTAAAGAAAGGCATATTGCCGATGCGCCGGACAGCTCCGGTCGTAAGGACAAAATTGCCGTTTTCAAAATATACCACAGGCCTTGAGCAAAGCTTTCCTGTTCTTCGGGCATATATTTCTGTGCCGCTTCCGGTGCAGTCGGTGCAGTAAATTCCATAGCCGACACCGGCAACGCAAAAACACACACAAATATAAGTGCGATTATCCATTTTTTCATACTGTCCCCAATATTTTATCGAGTAGTGATAGTAATTTTTCAAACACAGGAACGGACATCCACAGCACCACGATTGCAGACATAATCTGCAAGGCTTTTCCCATGGATTCATTTCCCGCATCTTTACATATCAAAGTACAAATTTCTCCTATCATTCCGATGCCGACAACCTTCAAAATGACGGAAAGCAAGTCATCATCTAAATCGCCCAAGGACACAATTTTGCGCATAAAATCCACAACCGGCTGTAAAAACGCAAACGCTGCCGTAAGAATCATCGCGCTTACCGCCAATGTAAGCAGAACGGATAAATCCTTGGTGTTCTTATTTAGACTGAGCCACAAGATTAGCGCCGTTAACACACCGGCAGTTGCTTTCAAAAACACACTCATCACAAATCAAATAACCGCTTTACCAATTCAAACAGGTCCGAAATTTTTTGTGCCACCATCATCAAAACCACGATTAGTCCTGTTAGTGTTGTCATAGTTGCCTGTTCTTCTCTGCCGGAACGGGAAAGCACCTGGTTCAAAATCGATACAATGATACCAACTGCGGCAATCTTAAAAATCAAATCAATTTCCATACTCACACAAACAAAATCGCCAATGCCGCGCCGGCACACAGTCCCAATGTTCGATAGCTTCGCAGGCGTGTTTCGCGATTAGCGCACAATTGCTCCAAGCTTCTTCTGCAATCCTGTCGTACAGCCTCTAAACCTTTGAGTTGACCTTCTAAATCAAAACGGCCGATTGTTTTTCCAAGTAATTTCAAGCTATCGCGTGTAATGGGCGGCAATTCGCGATTGCGTGCCAATGCAACTTCCATACAACGCGTCATATCCGGCAGAACCTGCGCTTCCATTTCCAATGCCAATTCCAAAAATACCGCGCCAGGCTTACCCGAAAATTCCTTTGCCGCCAACCGACACAATTCCGGCAACGGTGTTAGTCTGTATTGCAGTTCACACTCCATAAAATCCAAAATGCCAACGAGTTGTCTTAATGCTCTTTCTTCTTGTCGGTGATTGGCCGCCATTCGAAAGCCTACACCGCCACAGCCTGTAATCACCAATATTACACCAATCAGTTTTGGTATCATCATTCCATCCTTTCCATCGTCCACGACTTGTCCTTCCGAAGAATCAGTACTGTCGTAAACAAACGATTTTCTAAGAGCGGTCTGTAAATCGGTCGTGTTTTTAAGTCCTGTAGTGAGCCTGCATGTGCGGTTGCCAGCAAATTTACACCGCACCAACCGGCATGAAGCAACGACTCACAATCTGCCTTTGCGGTAATTTCGTCAACGGCAATCCACTCCGGATTCATACTCCGCAACACCGCTTCGATGCCTTCCTCTTTTGTGCAACCGCTTAAAATATCTGTCCGATTTCCGGCAAAAAAACAGGCCTGTCCCTTGCACAGAGGAAACAGCTCCTCCCGTTCGTCTACAACGGAAACACTCCCCTGTCCGCTATCGGATTTACCGCGAATCAAATCTCTTAGCAAGGTCGTTTTTCCACTTCCGGGCGGTCCGATAATCAGTATAGAACCGCTTATATTGACGGCAGATTTTGCAATATCGGTAAAATCGCGCGCAACACGCAGACAAAGCGATGTCGGAAACGAAATGCCGGACATTTTTCCGCCGGAAACAGCCCCGACACCACAAATTCCTATTCGATGACCTCCCTGTGCGGTCAAGTAGCCTTGTCCCACCGTCTTTGCCGCCCACGGAGAGTATTCCGATGCCGTATTGATAACAAAGGCAATATCCTCTCTGCTTGCCGGTCTTTGCAGTCTGCTTGTCCCCTGCTGAAATATCAGCTCCGGTGGTTGTCCTATCCGTATTCGCAGTTCCTGCAGGCCCTCTCTGCCTTGCCTGTCCACCTCTTGTCGCATCCAATGCGGCAGTAAATTTATGTACGCTTGCCAAGCACATCTCATTTGCATCACTCCTACAAAAGCCTATGCTTGTGAAGCGGTAATATGCAAAAGAAAATGCCGACAGCAAATGAAGTGACCCCAAAAAGTTAGACAAATATTTCTAACTCAAATTGTTTAAGCTGCCGAAAGGGCTTGCTGTCTGTGTAATGCAGGTGGCAAGCCCTTTAGTCTTGCCTTAATTCGCCGATTGTTGTAGTAATCA
>JAZNGK010000158.1:0-2024 GCA_045576395.1 Faecousia sp.
GCTCAGCGTGGCCGTGGTCGGCTCGGGGATAGTACCCCCTCCCATGGCTTTATTTACGAATTGTTGGGAAACTGAAATGGCCTCCGATTGCTCGAAGATATCGGTGTATACTTCAATACCGGACACAAGAGCAGAATTGATGGTAATAGAGCCTATATTTCCGAATGAGGGAATACCTCGGCTTGCAGAGTCTTCAGGGTCTCCTGTAGTCGGCAGAGGCGTACCGTTTGCATCCCACAGGTAAAAATATGCATGCATGTCATAGTTGTCACCTGTCTTTTGTGAGGTGAAAACCAGAGTGGCATATTTTGCAATCTTCCAGTCCGAAGAAAGCTCTAAATCCAAAGCATTGGAGAAATATCCTCCCTCTGGCATGTTTTGACTGACCAGCCATGAACCCACATACGCTTTACCTCCGGATGCAATATCAATTCCCATACCCTCTATGGCCGAAGAGGTTATATCGGTATCATTAATTTGGAAAAAGTATGCGTCATCACCAAGCTTGCAAACTTCAGCCCAATTGAGAGAGACTGCAACAGTTATAGATTGTTCTGAAGCTTCTGTATAAGTATGTGTTAAATCCACAGTATCGCCATTCCAGTGGTTGTCTAATGTAACCTTATTGGTTGAGCCAAAGGCTACGCTTGTTGCTGCAAGCAGCATTGTGATTGTCTTTTTCATGTTGTGTGTATTTTGTGAAAATCGGATGAGAGAGTTGCCGTATTCTGTAATGAAATACATTTCCGCGTATGCAGTAACGCGCGGGAATATATCTGTTTTTAAAGGAGATGTTATGTCGAATGCTGATTATAAAAGAATTATAGTTATTCCCATTGCATTATATCAATCAATTAAAATAAGTATTCATAATCACCTAAAATCATATAAATAAGCACATAACGAAATTTTATCTTGACATCTCCTTTAAAAACAGTTATCCTTTTCGCCCGTGCGGGTGGGGTATTTAATGCTCTGCGCACTTTCACTTTCAATTACATATAAGATACATACATGAAAAAGACAATCATGCTCCTTTTGGCCGCAGCTTCTGCCGCCATGGCTGTAGAGCCTATTACCCTTAACTGGGAAAATGGCACTGCTTTCGTCCCTGAGGGAATAAAGTTTGAACAGCCTAAATATAATGCAGTCACTATCGTTGCTGAATTGGATTGGAATGCAATCGATGAAGCCGGAAAAACGGAAGGTGCATTTTTATTTACGGTGAATGATGCCATGAACCATAATCATGGTATGTGTCTCTATTCCGGAAAAACCAAACATATTGATGCTTGGTTTAACGGTGCAGACACATACAGTGCGCTGGATTTTCCATTGCAGTACGAAAATGGAACCGATCTCATTAGCCAGTCTACTCATGCAGTCCTGTTATACACCGCGTATGATATCTTGGTTTATGTTGAAGGCAAACTTGTATCGACTTCATATGTCTGGGCTCAATTGTATCTGTCATTTGATAAAGGGGAATCATATACCTTGACCCATGATATGAGTCAGCCGAAAGGATGGCAGGACGGTGATTTCGGTACCATCACCTCGTTTTCATACGATAGCGCCTATGTCAGCAATATAGATGTATACAATACTTGCTTGGAAGAAAAAGATGTTGCTGCTGCAATTGACCATGTAACGAAGGGCTCCTCTAATTCCTCTATCCCGGAGCCCACCACGGCGACGCTGAGCTTGTTGGCTTTGGCCGGCTTGGCGGCACGCCGTCGCCGCTAAGGGTTTACCTAGACTTTATTACCCTGTACGGGTAAACAAAAAACAATCGCTTGCAGCATGCGCAGGCGATTGTTTTTTGTGCGACTGACGCGGTATGCGCACTGCGGTGAAACGCCTCGGCGAGCTATGCGAGCGGAAATGGAAAGCCCGGTAGGGCGACAAGATGCTTAGCCGGAGCGTGAGCAGCCGATAGGCTGCGAAACCTCCGAACATGATGAACAATGCGCGGGGAGGACTGTCACCGCCGTTTTCAACGGGGTTTCATTTATCTTTTACAT
>JAZNGK010000159.1:0-3647 GCA_045576395.1 Faecousia sp.
GGCAAAGGTAAAGGCGGGCAACAAGGAGTACGAGGTTGCCGCGGCGGGAGAGAGCGTTTGCCGTGAGAACGGCGCCGACAGCTTCGCCTACAGAACGATAGTTGGAAGCGGTATCCGCTCCAACGCCGTGGTTCCCACCGCGACCAACAAGGTTATGGAAAACGGCGAGATGGTAATGCTGGGTATTGCTCCTCGTATCAACGGTTATGCCGGCACCTTTGGTCACACCATTCCTGTCAGCGGCGAGTATACCCCTGAGCAGAAGAAGTGCCTGACCGATATGATCGAGGTTATGCAGGTTACAAAGAGTATGCTGAAGATCGGCAACTCCGGCCGTCAGATCGACGCCGAGGGCAGAAAGCTCTACGATAAGGGCGGCTATTTGAAGTACATCGTTTGCCCCTTTGCCCATACGATGGGTTTGATGGAGGCAGAAGCTCCTTTCTTCGGCCCCAACAGTGACGATGTTCTGGAAAAGAATATGATCGTGAATGTGGACGTTTCTTTCTTCGGTCATCCCACTTTGAACGGTCTTCGTGTGGAAACCTGCTATGTCATCACCGAAAACGGTGCAGAGCCCCTTTGCCCCGAATTTGAAAAAGAACTGTTTGACTATGTAGAAAAGCATTGATAGGAGGAAGGAATATGTACGGTAAAAAGAACTGGGTATTTTGCGACGGCGACCTGCCTCCCAAGGGCGACAATCCTGATTTTCCCGGCCATGAGGCCTTGATGATCACCAATGTTTCCAAGGATGATGCAAAGATCCGCATCAAGATCTTGTTTGAAGACAAGCCTCCTTATGATAATATTACCATTGATCTGAATGCAGAGCGCACCACCTGCCTGCGGCTGGATAAGCCCATCGGCAAGGAGGGCTACCAGATCCCCTATGGCCAGTATGCCATCCATGTGATCTCGGATGTTCCTGTGGTTGCCTGTTTCGGCAGACTGGATGTTCGTCAGACCAATATGGCTTATTACAGCCCTGCCGGTTATGGCTTCTAATCCGTTACGGCAAAAGTTTTTAATATATTGGAAATAGACAGAATTTTTGCAGAGGAGAAGTGATTATGTCTGCCTTACCGCAAGTGTCGAACAAAAAGGCTGTATCTTATGAATATTTCCCTACTGTATGGCAGAATGTTATCTGGAGAAACTGGGGATATATCCCGGTGAACAGAATTGCCGCTGCTTTGGAAACCTCTTGTGCGAATATATACTGCGCAGTAAAGCAGATGGGTCTGGATGAAAACGAACCGTTAAATCCGATGTGGAAAAAACGGGGCTATTTAACCACGATTCGTGACAATTGGCATATCTGTACCTATGAGCAAATCATGACCCTTCTGAATATCTCTGCGGATGAATTGGCATTCATCTTAAAAGAAGATGACTTTATGTGGGTCAAGTTGGGAAATGAAAAACCGCAGGTGGAAAAAACGGTCTATGCGCCTTTAACAGAAGAACAGCTCTCACGCACAAGGGAGATTGCATCGCTGTGTAAAGAAGCCTTTGGCAACTACAAGGACAATGCCTTTTCTTTTGTAGAAGAATTCCAAAAGCCTGTAGCAGAGAAGGTTTTTTCCAAAGCTGAAGGAAATAATCTTCGGATGATCTACCCTTATTTTGCCTTGTACGGCGATGTTCTGTTGGATGAAAGCCTGGATCCCTTGCCGGAGCAGATACTCAAGCAGTATGCACAGGTTGGAATCAACGGTATCTGGATGCAGCTTGTTTTGTATCAGCTTGTGGAATTTCCCTTTGACCCCTCACTGTCAAAAGGCTGGGAAAAGCGGATCCAGTCATTGCGCAGACTGGTTGCCAAAGCAAAGAAGTATGGTATCGGTATTTATCCGTATTTAAACGAGCCGCGCTCTATGCCGGAGTCGTTCTTTGAAAAATACCCCCATTTGCGTGGTGAAGCCGAGGGCGACTATTACGCAATGTGTACTTCCACAAAAGAGGTTCAGGATTACCTTTATCACGGTGTCAGAAAGTTATTTGAGATGGTTCCGGATCTTGCCGGCTTTTTCACCATCACTATGTCCGAGAACCTGACCAATTGCTACTCCCGTTTGGAGGGCGAGATGGCTTGCCCGCGGTGTCGCGAAAGAAAGCCGTGGGAGGTTGTGGCAGAGGTCAACAATTTGATGGCAAAGGGCGCTCACGATGCTTGTCCCAATGCAAAAACTGTTGTTTGGGCGTGGGGATGGAAAGACGAGTGGGCGGAAAAAGTAGTTCCGTTACTCACCGAGGGACAAATTCTGCAGTGTACCAGTGAAGAAGCGATGCAGTTTCAAATTGGCGGAGTCAAAGGCAGTGTTTTGGATTACACCATGTCCCTTTGCGGCCCCGGAGATAAGGCAAAAAATCTGTGGAAGATTGCGAGAAAGCAGAAAATGCCGCTTTCTGCCAAGGTGCAGATCAATAACACCTGGGAAATGGCGGTTGTTCCTTATATTCCGGTACTGGAGAAGGTTGCCGGACATATTGAGAACTTGAAGGCGCAAGGGATCGAAAATCTGCAAATGAGCTGGACACTTGGCGGATGCCCCAGCCCCAATCTGCGGCTGGCGGCCTGGCTGATGGAAGACAAAGGGAATTTAATGGATTTTCTCACAGATTGGCTGGGAGAAACGGTTGCAAAGGGTGTATATGATGCGCAGTTGATGCTGTCTGAAGCCTTTTCCCACTATCCGTTTTATCTGGACACCCTCTATTTTGGTCCGCAAAATTACGGCCCTATGGCACCATTTTTCCTGAAACCTACCGGATATGAGGCAAGTATGGTCGGCTATCCCTATGACCATGTTCAGAAATGGGCGGGTATCTATCCTGTATCTGTTTATGAAGAAGAATACTGTCAGTTGATTACACTTTGGGAAAAAGGCTTATGTGAGCTTTCCAAGTATCAAGGAACAGATAATCAACTGGATGAAATGATTCTGATGGCACAAGTTGTTTTACGCCAGTACGAGAGTGCCTATCATCATATCCGGTTTAACCGGCTGCGAGAGAACAGGGATTCTGATGGGATGCTTCGTATGATAGAAGATGAGCTGCAAACCGTGTTTGATTTGATGAAGCTCAGATGTATGGATTCCAGAATCGGATATGAGTCCAGCAATCACTATTTCTATACCATGCAAGATCTGAAAGAAAAAATCATTAACCTTAAGTACTGCGAATCGGTTTTACGCAAGGCTTTTTAAAAGGACAAAAGAAATAAGAAAGCAAAATTTGTGTGTAAATACCACTTTTGGTGCACCCCACCCAGGGGGCATCGGGAGCGTATCATAGGTAACAAGCTAATTGTGTTTATCTGCCACGAAAACGCGTTTTGGACTTTCCTGGCAGACAAACAAAAAATCAGTCCCGAAGGAGGTCTTTTGACCTTCCTTTTGGACTGATTTTTATGTTTTTTGCATCATATCGGAACTCTGGTTGGTTAATAAAAAGTAGTAAATTGGTAGTAAATCAAAAATAAAGCGTTGTTTATCGTGGAATATCAAGGTTTTTTGGGGCTAATTCAGGTAGTCCCGTGGCAGATGAACAGTATTTTTGTCATAGGAAATCCTCGCTTTCAATGAAAACATTGTACCACAACCGTAAAGGGATTGCAACGATGGAGGAGAAGGCTTTTG
>JAZNGK010000160.1:0-1795 GCA_045576395.1 Faecousia sp.
CGCAAGAGGGCTTCTCACCCAATATTGCATACAAAAGCTTTATGCCGAATTTTATTTTTGATATGGTGCGCCAAGAGCTATGCGTGGCCGTACTGCCCTCTCCCATTATCGAGCGCTATTTGACAGACGACTTTGCGGTCGCGGACCTAACGCCCACCATACAATGGCATATTGCCGCCATTACAAAGCAAGGACGTTACCTCTCCTTTGCCGCCCGTAAACTTTTAAGCCATATTGAGGAATACTTCGCAAGCCTGTGATTTTATAAATTACACAAAGAATCCCAAATGGGTAACCATTCGGGATTCTTTATATTTTAGTATGTATAAAAGCCTTTGCCTGTCTTGCGACCCAAATGACCGCCACGCACCATTTTCTTTAGTAACGGATGGGGCCTGTACTTGGAATCACCCGTTTCTGCCTGCAACACTTCCATAATGGCAAGCACCACATCCAAACCCACCAAATCGCCCAACTGCAACGGGCCCATGGGATGATTGGCACCCAGCCTCATAGCCGCATCAATTTCCTCGACCGTCGCCGCCTTCTCCGCATAGATGCCGATTGCCTCATTTATCATCGGAATCAAAATCCGATTCACCACAAAGCCTGCGACTTCCTCTACATGAACAGGGGTTTTTCCGATTTGCTCTGCAATCTCCGTAACCTTTGCAACCGCCGTTTCCGGTGTGTTCAATCCGGCAATCACCTCCACCAGCTTCATAACCGGTGCCGGATTGAAAAAGTGCATACCCACCACGCCATGGTTAATACCCGACCCAATTTCTGTGATGGAAAGCGAAGACGTGTTGGTTGTAAAAATGCAATCTGCCTTGCAAATCTTGTCCAATTCCTTGAAGGTTTGCTTCTTAATTGCCATATTTTCCACAGCCGCCTCCACAATCAAGTCGCAATCTGCGCAGGCTTCTTTACAACCTGTAACAATCTTACCTAAAATGCCGTCTGCTTTTTCTTGGGTCATTTTCTCTTTCGCGACTAATTTTTGGAGCCCGGTGGCAATTCTTGCCTTGCCCTTGTCTGCAAATTCTTGGGAAATATCACACAGCACAACCTCCATACACTCTGCCTGTGCAAAGGTCTGTGCAATACCGGAGCCCATCGTACCTGCGCCGATAATACCGATTTTCATACAATTTCGCCTCCTATATTGATTCCCGTTCCACAATCGTGGCACAACCCATACCGCCACCAATACAAAGTGTGGCTAGGCCCTTTTTTACATTCCTTCTCTTCATTTCGTAAAGAAGCGTTACCAAAATGCGACAGCCAGACGCGCCCACAGGGTGCCCCAACGCAATCGCACCGCCCACTGTTCCCATTGGTGTACGATAAGCGCCTGCCAACATAATTTTCTTGCGCATTTTATTCCCTCCAAATGCTTGCATTCCGTGCGCACGCCCAAGCAAGCAAAATCGCCTGCAAGAGAGGATTCCTTGCACATTCTACTTATAATATAAAACCCAATCGGCAAGGAGTAAAATCACTTTTAATAATACTAGCATTACTTCAGATTATACTCAAACACCAAAAATCAACAAACATTACCCGACCTTTTAAAAAGGGGGGGACAAACGATGGATATTCAACACCTAAAATACTACGCAATACATTACCCAACCAATGCTGACAAAGACCGACCTTTCTCCCTTCTCCATATCCCCTTTGGTGCACGATGTCTGTCGACTGTTGGTGTCTAAAACGCACCCACTTGCCAAACGCAAAGCCATCTCCCTTCAGCAACTGCAAGATGAGCGAATCATTCTCTTTAATGACA
>JAZNGK010000161.1:0-1827 GCA_045576395.1 Faecousia sp.
ATCCGAGCAGGAAAAGCCACCGCGCGTTTCCAAATCGGAGTGCGCAACGAGATAGGTCAGTAAATCTTCGGTCGCCTGCGCTTCGGTGATGCCTGTCACATAGATATAGCGATAGCCGTGGTAGGTAAACGGCGGCTCGAAGATTTCTTCGCCGCCGCCCTTGCAGATGTAGACATCTCTTTGGCTGTAGCCAACGAAGGTGAAGTATTCTAAGTTGTTGGTGTCGACCTTGCCGTCGGTCATCCATTCTGCACATTGCACAGAGATTTTCTGCCCCGGTGTACCCTTGATTTTCAAGCGGAAGATACCGGCATCGTTTAAGCCGAAATCGTAGATATAGCCGCCGGTGATTGCAGGCGGTGCTTCCTCCGCCTTGCCCCATTCCCGCTCAAACTTATCCCTGCGCGCATCCGGCCGAACCGGCATCATTTCGCCCTTACGCACGGATATCGGCTTTCTTTCCTCGACGATGCGCACAGGCTCTGCCTCGCACAGCTTTGCCCGGCCGCGCGGCTGCTCGGCGGTGAGCGGTGCGTGCCAATGGCTGTCGTCAAAGCCCTTTTCAAATCTGCCTTCTTCTATTCTGCGCGCGTCGCAAAATGCGCCGGTGCGGTAGTTGTCAAAATAAATTTCCGATGCGGTGCACTTGAATTCGGTTGCATCGAAGCTGGTGAGCTTGTCACCGTCCTCTGCTTCGAAGGAGAGGGCAAGCTTCGGGGAGGCGGCATACGGTGCAGTGTAAAAGTCCCAGAGAAACTCCATCGGGTTTTGGTGCCCATTGCCGAGAATCACGCCGATGACATTTTCGCCTGCCTCTAAATACGGCAAAAGGTCATAGCTGTCGTAGTAAATATAATCGTCCGGGTTGGATACATACGGCGCAATCAGACCCTTGGTGATTTTTTTGCCGTTTACATACAAATCATAAAAGCCGAGACCGCAGATTAAAATTTCCGCGCGTGTCGGTTTGTTTTGGAGCGTAAAGCTTTTGCGAAACACCGGTGCGCTCACATGCTTTTGGCGTGTGCACTTTTCATAGGTTTCGCAGACAAAGTTTCTCGAAAATTCCATAGAAAAAACCTCCTATTTAAGCTAATTTTATTATACACAATAAAAAGACAAAAGAAAAGAGCATTTTTGCGCAATTTCAGGGCGTATTTTGTCATCTTTTTAAAGATGGTTTATTTTTTCCAACACAGTTCTTTATTTTCTCCATTTGCAAATTTTTGCATATGTGTTATAGTTGCATTAAGAGGTGATTGAAATGAGTAAACCCATCCGTTTTTCGGAAACGGTCATTTTGGAAATCAGCTTAAAGCCGTTTAAGCAGACGGACGATGCGTATATTGAGGCGGTTTGCGAAAACTTCCTTATACAGTATCGCCCGATTTTAAAGCACGCCAAAACCGTCGGCGTGATGTTCTGGACATCGGACGGCTCGCAGATTTTAGACTATAAAGGCGATTTGGACGATACATTTGAGTGGTGCCGTTATATCGGTATTGCGCAGCGTATGCATCCTGCGGATGATACGGAGGACCCGAAGCATCACAACCTGCACCGCTGGCACTATGATTATATGGAAAATCCGCCGGTGATGACCTATGCTGTGCTAAAGCGCATTACAGATACCATCCGCAAGGTTTGTGCAAGACTGTATCCGGGCAAGAAGGTCTTTATCGGTGAAACCTTTGACCCGGGTCCGGAGTTTGCGGTTTCAACCTTTAAATATCAGCGCCATCCGGAAATCCTTGCCGGTGAAAGCATGGGTAAGGCGAGTATGGTATTTTGCTATTCTACCCTGCACGCCGATGATACCGCCTATGC
>JAZNGK010000162.1:0-10201 GCA_045576395.1 Faecousia sp.
CGGTGCTGGAAATGGGTATGAACCATTTTCGCGAGATTGCGTATCTTGCCTCGATTGGCAGGCCGGATATTGCGGTGATTATCAATATTGGCACAATGCACATTGAGCATCTCGGCTCGATAGAGGGCATCCTGCAAGCAAAGCTGGAAATTTTGGAGGGTATGCCGACTGACGGAACCGTTTTCTTAAACGGTGATGATGCACTACTGTGGAATCAGCGAAAGACCCTGGACAGAAAGGTCGTTTACTTCGGTGTGCAAAACCCCGATTGCCATGTGCTGGGTAAGGATGTTTTGCAAGAGGAAACCATGCTGTCGTTTACGGCAGCTGCCGACTCTGCGCGGTTTCCCGTTTCTTTGGCGCTGGAGGGCACCCATTATGTGCACGATGCTTTGGCGGCAATTGCTGTCGGTTTGGAGCTGAATGTATCTTTTGAAAAAATACAAAAAAGCCTGTCTGTCTTCCGAAATATGGAAGGTCGACAGGAAGTCTATGAAAAGAACGGCTTTACCATTATTCAGGACTACTATAATGCAGGTCCCGAGTCTATGAACGCGGCGCTGACTGTGCTGGGAAATCGCGCAGGTCGCCATGTGGCGGTGCTGGGAGATATGCTGGAGCTGGGTGTCTGTTCCGATGCGGAGCATTATAAGGTCGGCAGAATGGCCGCCCAAAAGGCAGATGTTCTGCTTGCCTATGGGCCTACAAGTATGCGTATGCTCTATGGCGCCATTACCGGTGGTATGTCCCAAACCAATGCAAGAGCCTTTACCGACAAGGAAAAGCTGATTGAGGTACTCAAGCAGATTGCCAAGCCGGGAGATGTTTTGCTGTTTAAGGGCAGCCGCGGTATGCATATGGAGCAGGTGCTAGAGGCGTTTTTGGCGGAAGAGAAGTAGCTACGGAGGAGAATTAATGATAAGAATTTGTGGAACAGCGTTGGCATCTGCGGTGCTCACCGGCATCATCGGATACTTTCTGCTTCCGATATTAAGAGCCTTGAAGGCCGGTCAATCCATTCGTGAGATTGGACCCACTTGGCATAACGGCAAGGCGGGCACGCCGATGATGGGCGGCTTGATGTTCATTTTGTCGGCAATCATCTGTCTGCTGATAAACCTAATCGCTATGCAGGAAAAAACGGTGCTGTATGTGCTGGCTTTCGGCCTGTGCTTTGGCTTTGTCGGCTTTTTAGATGACTTTTTTAAGCTGAAATTCAAGCGCAATTTGGGGCTTACCGCCATACAAAAGGCGATGCTCCAAATGGCGGTTTCGGCCTTATATCTGTACCTTCTGTATGTCGAAGGGAGTGTAACCAGCAATATCTATATTCCGTTTCTGAATCAGTCCTTCTACATACACCCCATGGCATATATTTTCTTTGCGATGTTTGTTATGGTCGGTTGTGTGAATGCCGTTAATTTAACCGACGGCGTAGACGGCCTTTGTGGCTCTGTAACGCTTCCTGTAATGGTATTTTTTACCACCGCCGCGGTGAGTATGAAAAGGTACGATTTGGCGTTGTTGCCTGCGGCTATGATAGGCGGCCTGATTGCTTATCTGTGCTACAATTGGCATCCTGCCAAGGTGTTTATGGGGGATACCGGCTCGCTGTTTTTAGGCGGTATTGTCTGTGGACTTGCCTTTGCGCTGGATATGCCCTTGGCGCTGATTTTGGTGGGTCTTGTGTATATTGTGGAAACACTTTCGGTGATTTTGCAGGTTGGCTATTTTAAGCTGACCCATGGAAAACGCCTGTTCAAAATGTCGCCTATTCACCATCATTTTGAAATGTGCGGTTGGAAGGAAGAGAAGATTGTGCTGGTGTTCACCGCCGTTTCCGCACTAATGTGTCTGATTGCTTGGTTTGGCGTTGCAGGTCATCTAGCTTAAGAAAGGAGCTTTCATGGCATTTCAGAGATTTCTGTATGCCAAAGAGAACCGCCGTTTGGGTAAAACCAAAACGGACGAAGGTGTTGACCTCGTATTTTTACTGTTACTAATGCTTTTGCTTGGCGTGGGGCTTGTGATGCTGTACTCGGCAAGTTACGCGCAAAGCCATTATGATACCGGCTATACCCAATCCACCCGATATCTGCAAAAGCAAGGCTTATGCGCGTTGATTGGGCTGGGCGCGATGGTCGTGTTAAGCCGAATCCCACCGGAATTTTGGTTGCGGTGGGCGTGGGTGCTGTATGGCGTTAGCATTGCGTTGCTGCTGTCTGTGCTGCTGTTTGGCGAGTCTGTCAATGGTGCAAGGCGGTGGATAAATATAGCCGGCTTGCAGTTCCAACCCTCGGAGATTGCGAAATTTACGCTGATTGTGCTGTTTGCCAAGCTGACAAAGGATTTTGGCAAGCAAGCGCGGCAGTTCCGTCGCGGTGTGCTGGGTTTTGGTGCGGCACTTATGGGCATTTTGGTGCCCTTGGCATTGGAAAAGCACCTTTCTGCCATTATGCTGATGGGTATGGTGGCGGTGGTGATGATGTTTGTAGCCGGTACGCAACCAAAGTGGCTCTTAGCCGGAGCCGGTGCGGCGGCATTGTTTGTCGTGGTGTATGTAAGCTTTATGGGCTATGCAGGCGACCGCATTACTGCATGGCGCCATCCGGAGCAAGACCCCTCGGACACCGGCTATCAAATTCTCCAATCCCTGTATGCCATCGGCTCCGGCGGTCTGTTTGGGTTGGGGCTGGGAAAGAGCAAACAGAAATATCTGTACTTGCCCTTTCAGTATAACGATTATATTTTCGCGATTATCTGTGAGGAATTGGGTCTTGTGGGGGCGGTGCTGATTATTGCGCTGTTTGCGGCGCTTATCTTACGCGGCTATTGGATAGCGCTCCGAGGCGCAAGTCGATTCCAAACAGTTTTGGCGGCAGGTCTGGTGTCGCTGATTGCAGTCCAGACAATATTGAATTTAGGTGTCGTATCCAATTTACTGCCCTCTACCGGTATCGCACTTCCGTTTTTCTCTTACGGAGGGACGGCATTGGCGGTCAATTTAGGGGAGATGGGAATTGTGTTGAGCATTTCCCGTTATCGAAACAGTACCTCACAACAGGAGGAAACCTTATGAATGTGATTTTTACCTGCGGTGGCACGGGTGGCCATATCAATCCGGCAATCGCAGTTGCAAATAGTTGGGCAGAACGCCATCCGGACAGCAACATTCTCTTTATCGGTGGTCGTGGCAATATGGAAGAGGAGCTGGTTCCCAAAGCCGGTTATGCCTTGGAGGTTATGCACGCGTTTGGATTAGAGCGTAGCCTTTCCAAAGCCGCCATTCGCAATAATCTGTGGGCAATTAAGAGTGTGATAACCGGCATTAAAAAATGTAAAAAAATCATTCGGGAATTTCAAGCGGATGTTGTTGTGGGAACCGGTGGCTATGCGAGCTTTCCTGCCTTGTATGCCGCAAAACGGCTGAAAGTGCCGACCTGTGTCCACGAATCTAATGCTATGCCCGGATTGACCACGCGTTTGGTTGCCGATTGGGTGGATAAAGTGCTGGTATGCTTTCCGGAGAGTGCCAAATATTATCGGCATCCGGAAAAGGTAGAAGTGGTGGGAATGCCCGTCCGTCGAGAATTTATCTATATGAAAAAAGCCGATGCCCGAAAGACATTGGGCCTGGACGATAAGCCCTTGGTCGTTTCTGCCTTCGGCAGTCAAGGCGCAAAGGTGATGAACGAGGTAACGGCAAAGCTGTTTGCTTTGGAGCAAAAGGCGGATTTTCCCTTCAATCATATCCATGCGGTCGGAAGCTTTGGCTGGGGCTGGATGCCGGAATATGTTCGGCAACAGAGTGTTGATTTAGCGCAAGCACCTGCCATTACCATGCAGGAATATATTTATAATATGCCCACCGTTATGGCGGCGGCGGATGTGATTATCAGCCGTGCAGGTGCATCTAGCTGTAGTGAGATTGCCGCTTCCGGCACGCCTTGCGTGCTGATACCTTCTCCCAATGTAACCGACAACCATCAAGAGAAGAATGCAAGGGCGCTGGAAGCACAAGGTGCAGCGATTGTGATGCTGGAGGAGGCGTGTACCCCACAGCGGTTGTTTGATGAGCTTACCGCTTTGCTTGCGGATACAAAACGCTACAACGAAATGGCTCGGGCGTTATATGCCATGGCTGTGCCGGATAGTGCAGAGCGTGTGTGTACCGTAATGGAGCAATTGGTAAAGAAAAAGGAGTAACATATGCAAACCAGAGATAGAAACAGAACACAAAGCACCGGCAAATCGGCACAACGCAAAAGCAGACCGCAAAAATCGTCGGATGTGCAAATCCAATATACCCCTGCCAAACCCTTTAACCGCAATCGTTTTCTGTTGCGTTTGGCAACGATTGCGGCAGTTGTGCTGGCGGTGGTGCTGGGTATGTCTATCTTTTTTAAGGCACAACGGGTCAATGTTTCCGGTGCGGAAAAGTACACCCCGTGGGAAGTTAAGGAAGCTTCCGGAATCCAAGACGGGGACGCGCTGCTGAGCTTAAGTGAGCCGAAAATCAGCGCAAACATTCAAGAAAAACTACCTTATGTGGGCGATGTGCGTGTGGGAATAAAACTTCCGAATACGGTTAATATTGAGATAGTGGAGTTGGAAGTGGTGTATGCTATCGAGGACAACAACGCTGCTTGGTGGCTGCTCGATGCAACCGGCCGCATTGTAGATGAGACCAATGCCGCGGCTGCGATGAACTACACCCGTATTGAAGGGGTGCAGCTGCAGAACGCGGCTGTGGGCGAGCAAGCGGTTGCGGCTGAGCCGGAGCAATCGGAAACCACCGACAATCCGGAGGACGAAATCGGTATGACCATAGCCACCTTGCCACCTGTTCCTGCAAGTGAGCGCTTAAGCGCGGCTGTGCAGATTTTGACCGCCTTGGAACAAAACGGTGTTATGGGAACGGTGGATACGGTAGATGTATCCGCGCTTTCTGAGCTGAGCCTGACATATGAGAGCCGCTATCAGGTTGCCTTGGGGGACGCCGCGCGGCTGGTATATAAAATCGGCGCGATGAAATCTGCCATCGAAAAAATGGGTCAATATCAGAGTGGATATTTGGATGTAAGCTTCACAATTTGGCCCGATGAGGTCGGTTATCGACCTTTTGACGAGGATTCAAATACAAAAAAGTGAAAAACTTTGACAAAAAATAAGATTTTCTATTGACCAAATGCAATTTTAGCGGTAGAATATACAAGTACTATTGTAATTATGGCAGATTCGGCGTTACGGACTGCAAAACGATACATAGGAGGAAAGCATAATGGCAGAAATGTTTCAGGAGCGCGTAGTAAAAATTAAAGTAATTGGTGTCGGTGGCGCCGGTAACAATGTTATTAACCGTATGATTGAGGCCGGTGTGGACGGTGTGGATTTTGTTGTCATCAACACCGACAAGCAGGACTTGAATAAATCCAAGTGTAAAAATAAAGTGCAGATTGGTGAAAAGCTCACCGGCGGTATGGGCGCAGGCTCTAAGCCCGAGATTGGCCAAAAATCTGCTGAAGAATCCAGAGCACAGATTGCAAAAATTTTGGAGAATACCGATATGGTCTTCATCACTGCCGGTATGGGCGGTGGTACCGGCACAGGTGCGGCACCCATCGTGGCTGATTTGGCGCGTGAGGCCGGCTGTCTGACTGTTGGTATCGTAACCAAGCCCTTCAAGTTTGAAGGTGCCAATCGTATGCGTCAGGCTGAGGCCGGCATCGAGGCCCTGCATGAGAAGGTTGACTCTTTGGTGATTATCCCCAATGACCGACTGAAGTATGTTACCGACCAGAAGATTACCTTTGCCAACGCATTCGGTATTGCCGATGATGTGCTGAAGCAGGCTGTAACCTCTATCTCCGAGTTGGTGGGCTATTCCGAGCGCGTGATTATCAATCTGGACTTCGCTGACGTTTCCGCGATTATGAAGGAAGCCGGCCGTGCGCATATGGGCGTGGGTGTTGCTTCCGGTCGTGAGAAGGCAGAGCAGGCGGCGCTGGCTGCTGTGGCAAGCCCCTTGCTGGAAACCTCTATCAATGGCGCTACCGGTGTTCTGGTGAATGTTACCGGCTCTTCCGAGCTGACCTTGGATGATGTAGAGACTGCCGCCGGAATCGTGCAGGAGGCTGCCAATCCCGATGCAAACATTATCTTCGGTGCAACCTCTTCCGATGAGTTTGTGGATGAGATGCGTGTTACTGTTATTGCTACCGGCTTTGAGCAGAAAGAAGCTGCCGAGGAAGCAAAGGCCTCCGGTACCGGTTCTAAGGTTAGTGACGATATCGATGATATTTTCAGCATCTTTAATCGCTAATTCAGATTTTTCGGCATCCCGGACAGCTGTCCGGGATGTTCTTTTGCTGTGCGTTGTTATATGGGAGGAAGTAAAATGAATTCGACAATTCACCTGCATATCGGTATGCGGAAGATGAAGACTCTTTTGACCCTCTTTATTGGCTTTCTGCTCTGGCAGATACCCCGCCTGTTTTTTCCGGGTCTGGAGATCCACCCGCTGTTTACCTATGCGTACGGTATTTTGGAGCTCCGGGACTCCTCTGAGCATACCAAGACCTTTAGCGCTTTGCGGCTTAAAGCCAATGGGGTTGCCTTTGGGGTTGCTTTGCTGTTTATGCCGCTGCGGACTTTTGTGCATACCAATGTGGAAGGAACCTTACTATTAACTTGTTTGGACCTTGGGATGATCCTTGTTGGTGTCTTGCTTGCGCTGACGCTTGTTGAGCGCCTGCATTGCGGTGCTATGTCGGGTCTCTCTGCGGTGTACTTTATTATTCTGCTGATATTCTATAACGGTAACGATCCGTATCTGTATGCATTCCTGCGTGCCTCTCAGACTTTGATGGGCGTAGCGGTTGCATATCTTGTGAATGTGGTGCTGCTTCCGTACCCCAGCAGGAAACAAAAGAAGGAATCACAAGGAAAATGAATGCTTACAACAATTTGGCTTTCAGCTATGACCGGCTGACCAATGATGTGGATTATACTGCCATCGTGGATTTCTATTGGGAAATACTGAACAAGGAAGGTCTGCGGCCCAGAACGGCAGCGGATCTTGCTTGCGGCACAGGCTCTGTATCGCTGCTTTTGGCGCAGAGAGGTTTGCAGGTAATCGGTGTAGATATGTCCTCTGAAATGCTGTGTATGGCGGCACAGAAGGCTGACAGCTTGGGAAACCGACCCATATTCGTTCGCCAACGATTACAAAATCTCCGCCTTTCCAAAGGCGTGGACTTGGCGGTCTGTGCCTTGGACAGCTTGGATTATATTACAGACCCTGATGATTGCCAAGCGGCAATCCGTCGTGTGTATAAGGCGCTTAATCCTGGTGGTTGTTTTATTTTCGATGTGAATACTCCGAAAAAGCTTAAGGCTATGGATGGACAAGTTTTTCTGGACGAAGATGACGATGTGTACTGCGTTTGGCGTGGTGAGTTTGATAATGCGACCAACATCTGCACCTATTGGATGGACTTGTTCCAACGCAAGGGAAGTGTTTGGGTGCGTAGCGATGAGGTACATCGGGAGTATGCGTATTCCGCAGAGCAGCTCGTAGGGTATCTAAAAAATGCAGGCTTTACAGCCATTGAGGTCTTTGCAGACCGCGCGCTTTGTTCCCCGAAAGCAGGTGAACAGCGAATATATTTGAAAGCAAGAAAAGGCAGATTAAAATGAAGGATTATTTAGTGCGTGGAATGAGTATGGACGGCTTTGTGAAGGTGGTAGCCATTCGTTCCACAGAGCTTGTACGCCGCGGTGTGCAGATTCATAAAACCACCCCCAATGCCACAGCGGCCTTTGGTCGCGCTTTGACGGCGGCATCTATGATGGGCAATATGCAAAAGACGGAAAACGGCTCTATGACCCTGCAAATCAAGGGCGACGGCCCAATCGGTACCATTGTCTGCGTGTCGGATTCTGTGGGTAATGTGCGTGGCTATGTGTATGAGCCGAATGTTCCTTTTGTGGAAAAATATCCCGGCAAGCTGGATGTGGGTGCGACGGTCGGTCGCGAAGGTATGCTGACGGTGATTCGGGATTTGCAAATGAAAGAGCCGTATGTCGGCTCGATTCCCTTGGTTTCCGGCGAAATCGGAGATGATGTAACTGCTTACTATGCCCAATCCGAGCAAATTCCCACCGCCTGCGCTCTTGGCGTTTTGGTGGATAGGGATTGTAGCGTTAAGGTGGCAGGCGGCTATTTGATTCAGTTGTTGCCGGGCGCGCCCGAGGAAACGATTGACATTGTCGAGGCGGGGATTCAGCGCGCAGGCGCGGTTACGACTATGCTGGAAAACGGGCTTACCCCCGAGGAGGTCCTGGGGCAGGTCTGTGGCGACTTGGGCGTGGTGTTTATGGAAACTACACCGGTAGCGTATAAGTGCTACTGCACACGCCAGCGGGTTGAGGCGGCGCTCATTAGCTTGGGCAAGAAAGAGCTGAATCAAATTCTACAGGAGGGGAAGGACTTTCCTGTTGAATGTCAGTTCTGCGATACGCAGTATTCCTTTACCCCCGCGCATATTCAGAATCTGTTGAAGGAAATCGAGGTGCCGTAATGGGAGTTATTAGTTTTGCGCTTCAGGGTAATTACAAGCGCTTTTACAGAGATTTGAAGGAGCTTGCGCCCAAGGTGCATAAGCCTGCGTGGTTTATGTTTTTGGATACGGCTGTGTGTTGCCTGCGTTATGGCTCAGGCTTGCAGGATTATCTCAATTTTCAGTTTTATAATAAGAAACACGCCCAGCGGAAAACCTATGTAAGCGTGGGTTATTTGGATAAGGCGATTACGCGTTTGGCTAATATCAAATGGTCGCCCTATATTTCCAATAAAACTAATTTTCATAAGAATTACAGCGCCTATACCCGTCGGGATTTCTTTGACCCCGATGGCGGCTATGCGGCATTTGAGGCGTTTTTGGATAGAAACCCTGTTTTTATCTATAAACCGCAGATTGGCCAATGCGGTGATGATGTGGCAAAAATCGTTACAGCAGAGATTGCCGACAGAAAGGTGTTTTTTGAAGAGGTGATGGCGCGAAAGGCCTGCTTGGAGGAGCTGGTTACGCAGCATCCCGCGTGGGAGGCGTTGTGCCCCGGCTGTGTGAATACCTTGCGGATTATTACCGGCGCGGCAAAGGGGCAGTCTTGGATACTGTTCTGCGCAACAAGAGTCGGCTCCGGCAAGGGCGTTGCAGATAACTTCCATATGGGCGGTAGCGCGGCGCTGATTGATATGGAAACAGGCAAGCTTATGGGTAACGGCATAGATAAAAAGCTCAACGAGGTGGAATATACAGCCACAGGAATCCGCTATGATGGCTATGCTGTGCCTTTTTGGGAGGAAATTAAGCAGTTGTGCTTGGATGCCGCCTTGGTAAATGACCAAATTCACTTTGTCGGTTGGGATGTGGCAATAACGCCCAACGGCCCGTTGCTTATCGAGGGTAACCGCGGCTCGGGATTTGATTTACCCCAGGTTCTCGCAAAACGCGGACTGAAAGATATGGTAGACGGATTGATTGCGAAAGTGGACGCATTGGAGCAGGAAAATTGATAAAATTTTGCCACCCGAGAATGTGTCGGGTGGCAAAAATCAAGCCTTTTTGCAACAGTAAAAATTCACCGTAAAAAAACGAAAAAAAGGCTTGACAAATCAGTTTTCTATGTGTATAATGAAGACCGTCGCTGAGGTGTGCAATACGGATGCGATGTGAATTTGGGAGCATAGCTCAGCTGGGAGAGCATCTGCCTTACAAGCAGGAGGTCACAGGTTCGAGCCCTGTTGTTCCCACCAAAATTTGGCCCGGTGGTGCAGTCGGTTAGCACGCCAGCCTGTCACGCTGGAGGTCGACGGTTCGAGTCCGTTCCGGGTCGCCAATTAAGCATCTGTGGAGAGCTGCCGGCTCTCCACAATATGCCTCTGTAGCTCAGTCGGTAGAGCAGTGGACTGAAAATCCACGTGTCGTTGGTTCGATTCCGACCGGAGGCACCATGGTTCTCATTTGGGAACCATAGATGCGGGTGTAGCTCATCCGGTAGAGCGCCACCTTGCCAAGGTGGAGGTAGCGAGTTCGAGCCTCGTCACCCGCTCCAATCAAATAGAATAGGAACGCACCTGCGTTCCTGTTTTTATAAAATGGTACCTTGGCCAAGTGGTAAGGCAAGAGTCTGCAAA
>JAZNGK010000163.1:0-3001 GCA_045576395.1 Faecousia sp.
ATGGCGATAATGTGGTTACCTGGTTTTCTTTGCTGTTCTTTTAGAAAATAAAATCACCTCGGAATGGTTGTTCCGAGGTGATTTTTTCAGCTGATTTGGTTTTCGAAGCTGTTGACATCGCCGACTTCGTCCACATCGAAGTACACATCCAGCATGCTTCTGCCGATGGTGGCAAGGGAAGAACCATGACCGCCCTTTTCCACATATACGGCAATCGCAATTTGGGGGTCTTCCAAGGGTGCAAAACACACGAATGCGCCGTTGTCGGAGGTACCGTCAATGCCGGTTTCTGCGGTGCCTGTTTTGCCGGCAACCTTAATGGGGAAGTTCTTAAAGGCATCGTCGGCAGTACCGTCAATGGTGCTGGTAACCAGATACATACCTTCGCAGTAGGCTTTGTAAATGTCGTCGGAAATCTCCATATGGCTCAGTAGCTCCGGCTTGTTCTCGTCCAGCAGCTGCCGATAGTCCGAGGAAACCACGCGGCTCATAAAGGTGGCCTTGTAGCGGCTGCCTTGATTTGCCAAGGCGGAAGTATAGGAGCAAAGCTGAATGGGTGTGAAGCGGTTTTCCGATTGACCGATGGCGGATAGAATAGAGTCGCCCGTGTACCATTGCTTGTCATCGCCCACATGCAATTCTGCCTTGCTTTCTGCGTTGGCGCGATGGCCGACATATTCCGGAAGCTCCACACCGGTACGCTCGCCAAGACCCAAGCCTTTGGCAACGCGGTCCATGGTGCTTAGCTTCAAGTGGCTACCCAAATCGTAATAATAGTAGTTGCAGGACACCTGCAAGGACTTTGCGGCATTCACATTTCCGTGGGTATAGCCGTAGTTTGTCCATTGTAAACAAGAGGCGGTAAAGCCCTCGATTTCATCGAACACGCCTTGGTCGCGAATGATGGTTTCGGCATCGACGAGCTTATCTTGCATCGCGGCAATCAAGGTGCTCATTTTATAGGTAGAGCCGGGGGGATAGGTGGCAAGCAACGCGCGATTGTAGAGGGGGTCTAATTCGTTTTTTGCCAGCTCCTCATAGTCGTCAAAGAAGGTGGACAAATCGTAAGACGGATAGCTGCCGCAACCGAGAATCTGTCCGGTTTTTACGTCCATAGCGACGAACGCGCCGCCCTCGACATCGTTGCCGTCCTTCGGATTGCCGTTTTCATCGGGCAATTTCAGCTCCTCAATGACCTGTGCCAGACGGTCCTCACCGGCCATTTGAATTCCTAAGTCAATGGACACTTCCACATTCGAGCCGGCCTTCGGCTCCTGCCGATACACAGAGGAAACCAGCGTGCCGTCGGTGGTTACGGTGTCCTCACGCCAGCCGTCGACGCCGTGAAGATATTCCTCATAGGCGGCCTCTAAGCCGTCCTGTCCGACCTGTGCGTCCATATCATAGCCGGGAATGGTCTTGTAATATTCCCATTGTTCCGCGTTCATGGCGCCCACATAGCCTAAAATATGGGCGGCATACTTGGTGTTGTATTCCCGTACGGTGGAGGCCTCGACCTTCATGCCCGGGATATTCAGCTCCATAATCGCGGAAAGCTCCTCGTCAGAGGCGTCGGCGATAAACAGGTAGGTAGGCAGACTGTTCACACATTTCCGCAGGGACATTTCATACAGGATGCCGATGACCTTTCTGGCTTCGTCGTCCGTCCACTCCGGTGGAATGTCATACTTGTCGCGTAGGCGCTCAATCAACAGCGGCGCGGTAATGTCCGAATCCAAGCCCTTCATATATCCCAGATATATCTGAAAATAGTTTTGCCATGTGGCATTTTGCTTGTCCAGGGTGTAGGTAAAGGGGCGTTCGTTGGAGATGGGGAAGTGCTCGGTGTATGCAATGCCTGCCTCTTCGCAACGCTGAACGAGGCGCAGAATATTGGCATTTGTGTCTTTGGCGGTGAGCAGGACATAGTGGTTGATAATTAAGTCATAGCTGGCGCGGTTGCTCACTAAAAGGTTACCGTTTCTGTCCAAAATATCGCCACGCGCGGCTTTGACACGGGTGAGGGTGGTAAAGGTGGCTTGGTTATCGGTGCTGCCACCGGTTTGGATAATTTGCAAATCGTACAGCTTGAATGCAAAAAATCCCAGAATCGCCACAAAGACTAATAATGCAATTGTGGCGCGAAATTTACTTATTCTTTCCATGAACGGCCTCCAAAGGCGTTGATTGCCTTGATAACGGGATAAAATATGGGGACAAATAGAACGGATGCAATGGCGGTAATCAAAAAGCCGAAGATACGGGACAGTGGCGTCAGCCCCAAAAACAGCCCGAAGGCGAAGTTTACAAGGACATACAGCACCATCGCCAACGCGGCACACAGGAGCGCAGAGGAAAAGCTCTCCTGCAAAACGGCTTGCCGGAGAATACAGACGCCCACGCTCAAAAAAGTGATGGCGACCATCGAGTATGGCCCCGGCGCGGTGCCGGAAAACAGGTACAAAAGCCCTGCCACCAGCGAGAAGATGCTCCCGTTTTGGGTGCCTTCCATAATGCAAATTAAGAAAATGGCACAGGGCACCAGCTCTGTGGTTGCGCCAAACAGCCGCACCTTACTCAGCAGCACATCCTGCAAGATAGAAAGAAGCATCAGAAACAGGCCGTAAAAGGTCCATTTTAGGACGGTTTTCTGCTGTTTTCGTGTCAAAATCAGGTGGCTTAACAGCGAGGTGCTGGGCTTATCGGGTCGAAATTCTTGTTTTTTTGCCATAGCTATCACCCGGCGTTGTATTCGGTTACAATGAACACCTGCTCCAAACTGCGCACATCGGCCGCCGGCTGTAACAGGGCAAATTTGGCAACGCCCGTATCGTCAAAGCCGGCATCGACCACATGACCCAAAACCAGGTTTCGGGGATAGACTGTAGAGCCGGTGGTAACCACTTGGTCGTGGTTACGAATGGTGGCGGAGGAGGGTAGATAGTTCATGCGTAAAAGCCCGTCCAGGCCGGAGGCATAACCGCCTTGCACCATACCGCTA
>JAZNGK010000164.1:0-8628 GCA_045576395.1 Faecousia sp.
TTCCTAAGACCGCTTGGCCTCCGACTTCAGTATTGTATGGCGTTGGCACACCGGGTCTGCCGCTTCCCCAAGGCTTTTCGGGACAGATGCGACGAATTTTGCAGGACGCCGGTCGTGAAGCAGGCTTCCAGCACAGCAGTCGTGTTGAGCCGATGCATATTTTGCTGTCGATACTGCGACAGGGGAAAACAGCGGCACAGGAGCTACTGATACTCAGCAGTGTGGATACGGAAGCGCTATTTAGTCAGACGGTGGAAATACTACAATGTCAACAGGGAAAAACGGTGGTTAAGGAGGCGGTTACAACGAAACTGCTGGAGCAATTCAGTGAGGATTTAATTCTAAAAGCGGCAACTATGGAGCCGATGATTGGACGGGAACGGGAAATTGATGCGGTCATTGGGATTTTGAGCCGTAAGAATAAAAACAATCCTGCCTTGATAGGAGAGCCGGGGGTGGGCAAGACGGCCATAGCCGAGGGTCTTGCACAACGCATGGCGGCAGGTATGGTGCCACCGCAACTGAAAAATAAACGCCTTTACAGCCTGAATATGGCAAATTTGGTGGCAGGCACCAAGTATCGGGGTGAATTTGAAGAGCGGCTTCGTGATGTGCTGGCGGAAATTCGGCGTAGCGGAGATGTCATACTGTTTGTAGATGAAATGCACACCATTGTGGGCGCAGGTGCCGCTGAGGGTGCCATTGATGCGGCAAATATTTTTAAGCCTGCATTGGGTAGAGGCGAACTGCAAATGTTGGGGGCAACTACCTTAGAGGAATATCGAAAATTCATCGAAAAAGACCCGGCATTGGATAGACGGTTTCGCCCCGTTATCGTGGAAGAGCCGGATAAGGAGGCGACGCTGGCAATTTTGCGTGGGCTAAAGCCCGGCTTGGAGCGCCATCACCATATTCGTATCTCCGAGGAGGCAGTACAGGAGGCGTTGCGGCTTTCTGTACGGTATTTGCCGGACTTGTTCTTGCCGGATAAGGCAATTGACTTGCTGGATGAGGGCGCATCTCATGCGCGTATGGAGGAGTTGTACGCAAGCAATCACAACCAACGGCAGGAGCTGGAGGAGGAACTGCAAGAGGCCGTTCGTGAGAGCCGATACGAAAAAGCCGCCCAGCTTCGGGATAAAATGCAACGCTTGACAGCACGGGGGACAGAGGGCAGGCGCAATAAATCCGTTACTGCACAGGATGTGGCGTGGGCGGTGTCTGCCCGTACGGGAATCCCTGTCGGCAGGCTGACCGCCAATCGAAGAGAACGACTGTTGCAATTGGAATCCATTTTGGAAAAACAGGTCATTGGGCAATCCAAGGCGGTGTCGCAGGTGGCAACATGCGTGCGTCGCGGTCTATGCAGTATTCGTCAGGAGGATAGACCGGCGGCAAGTATTTTGTTGACAGGACCTACCGGTGTGGGCAAAACGGAGCTGTGTCGGGCATTGGCACAGGAGCTGTACGGCAGTAAGGATGCGATGATTCGTCTGGATATGACGGAATTTATGGAAAAGCACGCGGTGGCAAGGCTGATTGGTGCCCCTCCCGGTTATGTGGGTTATGAGGAGGGCGGCAAGCTCACCGAGGCTGTTCGTCGCAGACCCTACTGCTTGGTTTTGTTGGACGAATTGGAAAAGGCACATCCGGATGTAACGGGTATTTTACTGCAAATTATGGAAGAGGGTGTGCTCACCGATTCTACGGGGCGACGCGTCAGCTTCCGTAACGCACTTGTGGTGATGACCTCCAATATTGGCGGAAATCTAAAAGGCGACGGCTTGGGTTTTCAGCCTTTGGGCAGAGAGGGGCAGACCTTAGAGGCGCTCCGTCAGCATTTTACACCCGAATTTTTGGGTAGATTGGACGCCATCGTACCCTTTGCCGCGTTGGGAGAAACGGCTATGGAGGGGATTGCGCAAAAGTATTTGCATCAGTTACAGGAACGCGCAAACGCAATCGGCATACAGCTCATATTTCCCGACGAGCTGGCAAAGACATTGGGCCATGCAGGAAAACAGCAGGACGGTGCAAGACATATCCGCCACCTTGTGCAGGAACAGGTGGAAGGTCCGTTGGCGCTGTTTTTGCTGAAATGCACGAAAAAACCAAACAAAATACGGGCAAAAACAGAAGACGGAAAAATCGTCTTCCAAGCATAAGAACCGTTTGATTGCTTGCAAAATGTAATTATTAAAACAATTAAAATAGAACAAGCGTTCTAAAATTGGAAAAATCAGGGCATTTTGTCAAAAATTTTCGAAAAAAACGCAAAAAAAGTGTTGATTTTTGAAAAAACATCTATTATACTATCAGTAAATGGAGCAAAATGGTAGTAAAGTGGAGCAAAATGGAGTGGAGGTGAACGCAAATGATAGGAAAGTACGCGGCAAAGCTGGATGAAAAGAATCGTCTTTTCGTACCTGCAAAGCTAAGAGCGGAGCTTGGCGAGGATTTCTATGTAACCTTGGGCGTCAATTGCGGACACCGCTGCTTAACTGTTTATACAGCGCCCGATTGGGATACCTTAAGCGGCAATTATAATATGTTGCCGATTTCCCAGCGCTCTGCCGCCACCAGCTTGATTTTTATGAATGCAACCCAATGCAATCCCGATAAGCAGTTTCGTTTCGGTTTGACCCAATTTTTACTTGACTATGCCGGCATCGGTAAGGATGTTATGATTGTTGGGCGTGCCGGTCAAGCGGAAATTTGGGATGCCGCGGAGTTTAAGCAGTTTGAAGAAGAGAACCTCACACCCGAAAAGCTGTTGGCATCCTTGGAGGCTATCGGGCTATGAGTGAATTTCACCATATTTCGGTGCTTTTGGAGGACTGCCTGGAGGGCTTGGCAATCAAGCCGGACGGCATTTATCTCGACGGCACATTGGGCGGCGCGGGACATTCCGGTCAAATCGTAAAACGCCTGACCACAGGACGGTTGATTGGCATTGACCGCGATAAGGTCGCGCTCAACGCGGCAGGACAGCGCTTGGAGCCCTACAAGGACAATGTAACCCTGGTGCACGCGAATTTCTGTGAAATGGCGCAGGTGGTGCGTGATTTGGGCCTTTCCGGTGTAGATGGTATCCTTTTGGATTTGGGCGTGTCCTCTCCACAGCTTGATGACGGTGCGCGCGGCTTTTCCTATATGGCAGATGCACCGCTTGATATGCGTATGAATCACGATGACACACTTACCGCCTATACGGTGGTGAATACTTGGTCGCAGGATGCGTTAAAACGAATCCTGTTTGACTATGGGGAAGAGCGCTATGCACCGCGCATCGCTGCCGCGATTTGCCGTCGCAGAGAGGAAGCCCCGATTGAAACAACCCTTGCCTTGGTGGATGTGATTCGTTCCGCGATGCCACCGCAGGCGTTGCGAGAAAAACAACATCCTGCAAAACGGAGCTTTCAAGCTATCCGTATTGCGGTCAATGACGAGCTTGGCTCTGTGGAGAAGGCAATGGAAGATGCAATTCCTCTGCTGAATCCCGGTGGCAGATTGGCTGTCATTACATTCCATTCTTTAGAAGACAGAATCGTGAAAAATGCGATGGCAGAGGCGGCAAAGGGCTGTACCTGTCCACCCAATTTTCCGGTTTGCGTGTGTGGAAAGAAGCCTAAGGTCAAGTTAATTAGTCGAAAACCCATCGTGGCATCTACCCAGGAGTTGGAAGTAAATCCCCGTTCCCGAAGCGCAAAGCTGCGGGTATGTGAGAAGCTATAATAAGAAGGGAGCAGGCATAAATGGCACAGCGTGTTAATGTAGAGTATATACAGTTTTATACGCAGGGAAGCGCGGCAAGGCGCATTATGCCTGCTTGGAATTTTCATATCAGCGCATTACCGCAAATAAAGAAACGGAAAATTCAGCGCATCTATGTAGACCCCGTAGCTGTATTGGGCATCGTGGTGGCGGTATGTATGTTTATTATGATGGCAGTCGGCGTAACTCAACTGCGAGCCGAACAGCAGAAGACCGATGCGATGGTGGCATATGTGGAGCAGCTGCAGGCAAAGCATAGCGTTTTGCAGGCGCAGTATGATACGGAATGTGATTTGGAAGTTGTGGAAAAAACCGCGTTGGCATTGGGAATGATTCCCCAACAGCAAGCGGAGCACATTTCCATCGAAGTGGAGTTGCCACAGCTTGCGGATACGGAACAGTTAAGCCTTTGGCAACGCATCGGGACATTTTTAACAGGACTTTTTGCATAAAGATTGTCCGTGCCAATACACTTAAATAAGGCTGCGATGGGCGGCGAGGGATTCCCTTGCTGCCCATTTTTAGGAAAGGTCGGAGTGTAATGGCAAAAAAACGGGAGTATAACCGCGTTCGTAGAGATACAGGTCAGCATAGGCGTATCACGCTTACAGCACTTATGCTGGGGATTTTGGCATTTATCCCCATCATTATGCAGCTGTATACCCTTATGGTGCGTGATTTCGATTACTATGCGCGACTTGCTCTGCGCAATCAGACACGCACAACAAATGTTACGGCAGACAGAGGGATTCTCTATGACCGCAATATGAACATTCTCGCCTGTTCCAAAAGTGTGGAGAATGTGTATCTAGACCCCCATGAGCTCAAGCAGTCCAAGGCGGATATTCCTGCCATCGGGCAAAAGCTGGGGGAGATTTTGGAGATTGATCCTGCGTGGATTTGTGAGCAGGCAAAAGATACCAAAATGCGCTATAAGCAGGTGGCGGCTCGGATAGATGAGGATACGGCAACCTTAATTCGAAATTATATCAACGAGCAAGGGATTTCCGGTATTCATATTGAGCCGAACTCCCAGCGGTATTACCCTTACGGCAGCTTGGCGGCACAGGTGATAGGCTTTACCAACGCTTCCAATACAGGCTCGGAGGGCATTGAGGCGGCGTATAACAGCTATCTCGAAGGCTCGGTGGGGAGCGTCATTACCACCAAGGGCAACAACGAAATGGATATGCCGTTCTCCTATGAGAATTACATTTCCTCTCGGCAGGGCGATAGTGTGGTGCTCACCTTGGATACCACAGTACAGGCGTGCTTGGAAAAGCAAATGGAGCTGGCAATCGCGCGTTACGATGTACAAAACGGCGCGTTTGGTATGGTGATGAATGTCAATACCGGTGAGATTTTGGCGATGGCAACTCTCGGAAGCTATGACCCCAATCGCTACCTGGAGGTGTATGATGCCAAAACAGCCGTTGATTTGGAGAAATTGCGTGCGGAATACCTGCTACATCCGGAAAGCTCGCAGGCGTACTTGGACGGAAAAACGACTTATCGACAGGCGTTAAATGCCGCACTACTGAAACAATGGCGTAACCGATGCATCTCCGACGGCTATGAGCCGGGCTCAACCTTTAAGGTGATGACCATGGCGGCGGCATTGGATTGCGGTGCGATTGACTTGGAAACCGGCTTTCATTGCGCCGGCGCGGAGCAAATTCCGGGTCGTGCACAGCGGTTGCATTGTTGGCGTTCCACCGGACATGGCTCGCAAAAAACACCGCAGGCATTACAGAATTCCTGCAATCTTGCGTTTGCGCATATTGCCCTAAAGCTGGGCGGTGAGCGTTTCTATGATTATGTGAAAAATTTCGGCATTTTGGAAAAGACGGGAATCGACTTAGCCGGTGAGAGCAAGGGCGTATTTTTTTTAAAAGAGCTGGTAACGGACACGGACAAATGGGGTACAGCCTCTTTAACCTCCGGCTCATTCGGTCAGACCTTTAAGCTGACACCGTTGCAGTTGGTGCGTGGGATTTCTGCGGTGGTCAATGGCGGATACCTCTTAGAGCCGTACCTGGTGTCGCAAGTGATAGATGCCGACGGAAATGTGGTCTTACAGCAAGAGCCGACTGTTTTGCGACAGGTCATCAAGGAAGAAACCTCTAAGACAATGTGTACGCTTTTGCAATCCGTTGTAGAGGAAGGAACGGCAAAAAATGCGCAGGTTGCCGGCTTTGCCATAGGCGGAAAGACCGGTACCAGCGAGAAGATTGATGTCTTTGATGCAAACGGACAACGGGTGCAGGATAAAATTGTATCCTTCGTAGGGGTTGCGCCAATGGACAATCCGGAGTATATTGTACTTGTGGCGTTGGATACACCGGCAAGAAGCACCGGTATTTACATTTCCGGTGGCGTGATGGCGGCGCCGACAGTCGGTGCGGTGATGGCGGGTATTCTGCCATACTTGGAGGTCAAGCGCAATTATACAGCCGAAGATGCGGCAGGACGGCAGATAACGCTGGAAGACTACACAGGTCTATCGCTAAAGGAAGCGCAGAAACAGCTCAAGGAATTGGGCTTGACCGCAGAAATTGTAGGCACAGGCGAAACCGTAACCGCCCAAATTCCCATGGCAGGCAATATCGTGCCGGGGAACAGCCAAGTGCTGTTGTACTTGGGTGAGGAGCCGGAAAACAGGCTGGTTGCCGTTCCGGATTTTACGGGAATGACCCGTCAGCAGGCCAGCGATGCGGCCGGTATGTTGGGCCTTTATATCTTGCCGACGGGTAACACGGCTATGGATGCGGTGGTAACCGCGCAATCAGAGCCGAAGGACACACAAGTTCCCGTGGGAACAACCATAAAATTGGAATTTACCGATACCAAAGCTGCCGATTAAGCGGCACAAAGGAGATTGTTATGAAATTAAGTCAATTACTAGCCGGTGTGAATGTGCTGAAAACCAATGTGCAATCGGATGTGGAAATTACCTCTGTGGTGTATGATTCACGAAAGGTAACACCGGGCAGTATGTTTGTGGCAATTTCGGGCTTTACAACCGACGGCAATCAATATATCCCCATGGCACTACAAAAGGGTGCGGTTGTTATTGTAAGTGCACAGCCACAGCAGGCAGAGGTGCCCCATGTGCAGGTGGAATCCGACCGGCTGGCATTGGCGCTGATTGGTGGCAATTTCTATGACCACCCCGGTGATGCGATGACCCTCATCGGCATAACCGGCACCAACGGAAAGACCTCGTCTACGCTTCTGCTCAAAACTGTGTTGGAGCAGACCTTGGGCGCAAAGGTAGGCCTGATGGGCACAATGGAAAATATGATTGGCGCAGAAACCATTCCCACCGAGCGTACGACACCGGAGAGCTTTGAACTGCAAGGCTTGCTTGCCCAAATGCGGGATAGTGGTTGTACGCACGCGATTATGGAAGTATCTTCTCACGCGATTGTATTGGATAGAGTGGCAGGTCTGCATTATGCTGTTGCGGCATTTACCAACCTAACGGAAGACCATTTGGACTTCCATAAGACCATGGAAGACTATTGCGATGCCAAAGCGGAGCTGTTTTGCAGATGCGATAAGGCAGTTTTGAATCAAGACGATGCTTGGTTTGCGCGAATTGCCAAGCGCGTGCCTTGTAATCTCCTTGCAACCTCTGTTAAGGGAGAGGCGGACCTATACGGGGAGAATTTGGAGCTTCTGTCCGACGGAATTTCCTTTGTGGCGGTGCATGGCGATGAACGGGTAGCGGTCAAATTGCCCATTCCGGGAAAATTTACGGTATATAATGCTCTGACAGTCTTGGGCTGTGCGTTGCAGTTGGGAATTTCCTTGTCCGATGCGGCCAAGGCGATGGTGTGCGCCAAAGGCATAAAGGGCAGGGTAGAGGTCGTGCCCACCCCCGGGAAAGCTTATACGGTGCTGATTGACTATGCACATACACCCGACGGATTGGAAAATGTTCTCACATCTGTAAAAGGCTACTGCAAGGGCAGACTGATTGCGGTCTTTGGCTGTGGTGGAGATAGGGACCCCGTAAAGCGCCCTGTTATGGGTAAAATTGGTACGGATGTTGCTGATTATGCCATTATTACTTCCGATAATCCACGCACAGAAGAGCCGATGAAAATTATCCAAGATATCCTAAAAGGGGTAGATTCTACCAAAACTAACTATGAAGTTTTGGAAAATCGCCCAAAAGCGATTCGTAGGGCTATGGACATTGCGCAAAAAGATGATATAATAGTACTTGCTGGAAAGGGCCATGAAACCTACCAGGAAATCTGTGGTGTCAAGCACCATTTGGATGAGCGCGAGGTCGTGGCACAGTACTTGGATGAAATGGAGAACCGATAATGGGCAGAATTACCTTGCAGCAGGCAGCCCTTTGGTGTGGCGGCCGAATCGACCCTAAATATAAGGACGTTACCTTTTTTGGAGCCAATAATGACTCCCGGAGGATTGAAAAGGAACAGCTTTTTGTTGCCCTACAAGGTGTACGGGACGGGCATGATTTTATTCCTGCCGCGTTGGAAAAAGGTGCGGCCGCTGTGCTGTGTACCCATTGTGATGGGGATTATCCTGCGATTGTGGTAGCGGATACGCGAATTGCCTTGGGACAGATTGCCCGCGGTGAGCGAGAGCGCATCGGCATGAAAGTGGTCGGTATTACCGGCTCGGTAGGCAAAAGCACTACCAAGGAAATGGTCGCGGCGGTGCTGGAGAGTACCTATCGTGTTTCCAAAACCCCTGCCAACCATAATAATGACATCGGTATGCCCATGGCGATTCTGTCCATACCCGAAGACACAGAGGTTGCGGTGCTGGAAATGGGTATGAACCATTTTCGCGAGATTGCGTATCTTGCCTCGA
>JAZNGK010000165.1:0-14020 GCA_045576395.1 Faecousia sp.
CATGCAGGTAATTTTGACATTACCAATGTTTACATCGACAATCTGTATAAGACCATCGGCACAGACCGCGCTGTGGGTGAGGAATTTATCCTGTGGTGTGCAGAGTTTGCGCAGGCAAACAATATGAACATCACCATCACCGTTTCCGATGATCCTGCCAATGCATCCGATGCAGTCAAGGCATATTTGATTTAATCAACGGATTACACCGCTGCGTGTTGCACAGCGGTGTAATTTTTTGTTTTCTTTTCGGAAAATCTGTGATAGAATATAAGAAAGGAAATATTATCAGCTGCAAAGGAGTACTTCCTGTGAAAAATACGGTATTTCGCGGTATGGCTACCGCTATGGTTACGCCAATGACACCCCATGGCGTGGATTATGATACATTTGCCCGTTTTATTGAATTTCAGCTTGCCGGTGGCATCAACGCATTGGTTGCGGTCGGTACCACCGGTGAGAGTGCCACCTTAAGTCCCGAGGAACGCAAGGCGGTGATTCGCTTTGCTGTCAGGCAGGTAAATGGGCGCGTGCCTGTGATTGCCGGTGTCGGCACCAACAACACTGAGCATGTGCTGGACTTTACCAAACGCGCCTGTGATGACGGCGCGGATGCGGTGCTGGCGGTAACGCCTTACTATAACAAGGCGACCCAAAAGGGCTTGATTGCCCACTATACCGCGGTGGCAGATGTGTCGACAAAGCCGGTGATTTTGTATAGCGTGCCAAGTCGCACCGGTTGTCATATCCTGCCGGATACGGTTGCAACCCTTTCTCAGCACCCGAACATTGTGGGCTTGAAGGACGCCACCGGCAATATGGACCAAACGGTGGAAACGATTGCAAAGTGTGAAGGTCGCTTGGACCTTTACTCCGGCGAGGATTCTTTGACTGTGCCGATGATGGCGATGGGCGCCGCCGGCTGTATCAGTGTTTTATCTAATGTTGTGCCCCATTTGGCGGTGGAAATGAGCAACCGCGCGCTTGCCGGCGATATGGCAGGCGCGGCAGAGCTACAATGCAGAATGTTGCCGTTGATTCGCGCGCTGTTTAGCGAGGTCAACCCCATTCCTGCCAAGGCGGCGATTACCGCGATGGGCTTCGGTGAGGAGTTCTTGCGTATGCCGCTGTCGCCTATGGAGGACGATAATCGCGCAAATCTACTCAATCAAATGCGAAAGTTGGGAGTGCAGGTATGAGAACAGTCATTTGCGGTGCCAACGGCACCATGGGAAAGCTGTTACAGCAACGGCTGGAAAAACAAACGGTAGGCTTGGTGAGCGCCGACGGCCTCAACGGTGTGCCCCGTAGCTTTGAAGAGCTGGGCGATGTAAAGCCGCAGGTTGTGGTGGATTTCTCTCACCATACCGCAGCAGCTGCTGTGGCAGAGTATGTCATACAAAACCGCTGTGCGATGGTGGTGGGCACCACAGGCCATACACAGGCGGAAAAAGAAGCCATTTATCACGCGGCAAAGTTCGTGCCTGTGTTTTATACAGGGAATATGAGCTTGGGTATCGCAGTGTTATGTAACCTTGCCAAGCAGGTTGCGCAGAGCTTTCCGCAAGCGGATATTGAAATCGTCGAAATTCACCACAACCGAAAGGTGGATGCCCCCAGCGGAACGGCAAAAATGCTGTTTGATGCAATAAAAGAGGTGCGACCCCAAGCAAAGGCAAATTGCGGTCGTGCCGGTGAGGGGAAACGGGAAACCGACGAAATCGGCATCAGCTCCCTGCGAATGGGAAATGTGGTCGGCATACATGAGGTGCACATCACTACCGCTTCGGAGCATTTAACGCTCCGTCATGAGGCGTGCGACCGTGGAATGTTTGCCGACGGCGCTGTGGAAGCGGTCAAGTTCTTAGAGAATAAGCCTGCCGGTCTTTACACGATGAAAAATCTGCTGGAGGAAGCCTGATGGAAGCGCTCCATATGAGTGGAGCAGGCAACGATTTCGTGGTGGTGGACGCGCGTGGCAAAGACCTGGATTTGCAAGGCCTGTCCATAGCGCTGTGCAAGAAAAGCGGCGCAGACGGCTTTTTGGCATTGGACGAATCAAGGCTTGGCGATTTTCGGCTTCATTTTTATAATCCCGACGGCTCGCGTGGCGAGATGTGCGGAAACGGTGCCCGTTGTATCTGTAAATACGCGTTTGATAAGGGCGTAGCCGGTGAAGCGATGACCGTACAAACCGATGCCGGCTTGATATACGGCACGCGTTTGGGGGAAAATCATTACCGTATTCGGCTGAACAACCCGAGTGTGGTGGACTTGCATTGTCGACCCGATGCCGCCTATGTGGAGCTGGGCAACCCCGGAATTCCCCACAGCGTAACGGAGTATCCCGAGCTGATATGGACGGAGAAAGCATCGCTTCTGCCACGCTTTCTGGCTATCCGGAATGCGACTGAATTTCCCAAGGCTGTCAATGTGAATTTGTTCCGTCGGCTGAATGCGGAGACTGTGCGAATCCTTACCTATGAGCGCGGTGTGGAGGACTTTACCCTGGCTTGCGGAACGGGAAGTGCCGCGGTGGCGGTGGCGCTGTTTTTGCAAGGACAATTGCCGAGTGGCAAGTTAACAGCGGAAAATCCCGGCGGTGTGTTGCACATCACAGTACAAGGGCAGGACGGGCAGGTTACCGCGCTGTATTTGGAAGGCCCTGCAGAAAATTTAGAAGCATTTGAAATTTGAAAAAACACGCGATTTTCGCGTGTTTTTTTGCTTTTTTGGTGCATATTATCGGCAGGAGGGAATGTAGATGAAGGAAAAAGATGAGAAAAAACCCATACCTTGGGAGCTGCAAGACCCAAAACCGCCAATTATTCAGTCGGGCCATATGGAAAATCGCGTACAACATGCCCCGCGACAGTAAAAACATGCTTTCTTATCGATGAGAAAGTAACGGGACGATGTGCATCCATCGTCCCCTACATATCCTCGGAAAAACGGCTCCCCTAGAGGGGAGCCGTTTGTAGTATCAATTTTGTATGCTTTCCAAGGTTTTTCCCATATTATAATAAAACACATTATCGCGCGCAGGTGTCAGCGCGGAAATCAAACCGCGGTCAGCATAAATGGCGTAGCTTCGGAACAAAATGGGACATAAAAGCCCTTGGTCCATAACGGTTTTGTGGAGCGTAAAGTAGTTACCGTGGTTTTCCAAGGCCTGCAGGCTTAACGAATACGCGCTCAAATCATTCACACCGCCCCAGCTCAGGTTGCCGTAGGTGGCAAAGAAAGCGGATAAATCCATGTTGGGTGAAAGGCGTGTCTGACCCAAATACAGGTCGTAATTTCTTGCCTTCATCGCTTCCACATAGGCGTTTGTGCTGAGTGCTTTCAGCTCTACTTCCAAACCGCCTGCTTCCAGCATTTGTGCGATGTGCCTTGCAACCCGCAGTCGCAGGCTGTCGTCGCTGTTGACCAAAAAGACCACCTTGTTGCCCACCATACCTGCGTTGCTGACCGCTTCGGCAAACTTTTCGCTGTCGTACTTGTAGCGCTCGGCCAGGTTTTTGTTGTAATAAGGCGACAGTGGCGATGCAGGCAGAGTGGCGCTACGGGCAAAGCCGCGGTAGTACTCCTCTGTGAGCATATCGCGGTCAATGGCATATGTCAGCGCGATGCGTACAGCGTCCTCTTTGAACACCTTGCTGTCGCTGCTGGTTGCCAAATATAGGAAAATGCCGTTTTCGCAATCCCACAGCTCATAGTCGCAACGATAATCCGCATAGCGGTCGGAGCCGGGGTCGGCGCATACCAGGCTTAGGTCAAAAAATTCAAATTGGTCG
Organism: Faecousia sp.; assembly: GCA_045576395.1. Taxonomy (GTDB): domain Bacteria; phylum Bacillota; class Clostridia; order Oscillospirales; family Oscillospiraceae; genus Faecousia. Next base: position 3,798 of record JAZNGK010000165.1, read on the forward strand.
CGAATTTGGGTGGTAGATTCCGCAGAGAACAGGGTAATGGTGTCTGCGGTGATGGCCATAGTTGGATTGCACCACCAATCACTCCGTTTGCGCAAGCTCTCGCCACCCGAGGCGGTATACAGCGCGTACGGACCTGTACCCAAGGGTCTGTCCACCGCAACCTCTGCGGTTTTGACGATGGGAATGTCCAACAGCAGAGGCAGTTGCTCCATAGGCGTGTCCAAAGTGATGGTAATGCCTCCTTCACTTACGACAATATCCAATATATGCAGGAAACGACCCTTGTAAAATTCGCTCTGTCTTGCGGCTGTCAAGCTGGCAACCACATCGTCGGGCGTGAGAACGGTGCCGTCGGAAAAGGTGGCAGGCTCCAAGAAAAAGGTGTAGCTTTTCAAATCTCTCGATGCGGTGTAGCTTTTGCAAAGCTGTGGTGTAACCACATAATCGCGGTCAATGGCAAACAGGCTTTGATACAGCAGAGAGAAGAGGGCGCGATTGGTGAAATCACTACAAAGGTAGGGGTTCAGCGAACGCCCTGCATAGTAGGGCAGGGAGAGCTGTTGGGGCGTGTCGTTCGTTTGGGGCTTGTTTTGGGAACCTGCTTGATTTTCGTTGGCGTTAAACCCGTCCCCCGTGGGCGTAAAAGCACCGCTTTTATCGGCGCAGCCACATAAAAGCAAGCATAGACATAAGGTCAACGCGAGCAGTCGTTTCATTTTCCCCTCTCCTTCCTTTTCGATAATTGGCAAGCTGTTGTTATCAACTGTTCATATTTGCGGATTTGTCCTTTTGCATACAGCATTTTTTGTATTTCTTACCGCTGCCACACGGACAGGCATCGTTGGGTCCGACCTTGTTGGACACCTTAACAGGCTGTTTTTTTACGACGGAATCTGCCGTACCCACCGCACCTGTTTCCTTGGCAACCTTTTCGCGTTTGACTTCCTGGGCAGGTCTTACCTGTACCAGGAACAGCCGACGAATAGTCTCCTCGCGAATGGCGGTAACCATGGCTTCAAACATCTGATAGCCCTCTTCCTTGTAGGCAATCACAGGGTCGTGCTGACCGTAGGCGCGCAGACCGATGCCCTGTTTCAAATCGTCCATGGCATCAATGTTATCCATCCAATATTCGTCTACCACGCGGAGCATCACAACGCGCTCCAGCTCACGCATAGTTTCACCCAGCTGCGCTTCCTTCTTGCGATAGGTTTCCAGCGCAAGCTCGTAAATCGTATCTGCCAATTCCTGCGGTGTGTCGCCATGCAGGGGGGCGTTTTGGGGAATGTATATGCCGCCAAAGCTCTTTTGCAAAGAGGAGATAACGGCACTGTCAATCTCACCGCCGTTTTCTGCGGTGCTGTCGGCAACGGCGCTGTCCACCACATCGCGAAGCATATGGAGCATATTTTCCCTGAGGTTTTCACCGTCAAGCACCTTTTGACGCTGGGCGTAAATCACCTCGCGCTGGGTATTCATCACATTGTCATATTCCAGCACGCTCTTTCTGGAACGGAAATTGCGGCTTTCCACACTCCGTTGGGCATTTTCCACCGCGCCGGAGAGCATTTTTGCATCAATGGGCGTATCCTCGTCCAGCCCAAGGCTGTCCATAATGCCCATAATGCGGTCCGATGAGAACAGACGCATCAAATCGTCTTGCAGACTCAAGTAGAATCGACTCTCACCTGGGTCGCCCTGCCGACCGGAACGACCGCGAAGCTGGTTGTCAATCCGTCGGGATTCGTGGCGTTCGGTGCCGATGATGAACAGACCGCCTGCATCACGCACCTTCTGCGCTTCCTCTGCCATATCTGCCTTATATTCGGCAAGGAGTTTCTTATATTCCGCCCGAATGGCAAGGATTTCCGCATCGTCGGTTTCTGAATAGGCGTTCGCCTGCTGGAGAAGCGCCTCGTCAATATCGCCCTTGCGAAGCGCGTGCATAGCCATAAACTCGGGGTTACCGCCAAGCATAATGTCCGTACCGCGACCTGCCATATTGGTGGCGATGGTAACGGCGCCGAACTTACCTGCCTGCGCAACAATCTGCGCTTCCTGTTCGTGGAATTTGGCGTTGAGGACATTGTGGGGAATCCCTGCTTTTTTCAGAAGCTTGCTTAAAAGCTCACTTCGTTCAATGGAAATGGTGCCCACCAGCACAGGCTGACCCTTTTGATGGCATGCCTCCACCTGCTTGATAATGGCGCGGAACTTGCCTGCCTCGGTCTTATAAACCGCATCCGACCTGTCGATACGGGCGACGGGACGATTGGTGGGGATTTCCACCACATCCAATCGGTAAATTGCGGCAAATTCTTCTTCCTCGGTTAAGGCTGTACCTGTCATACCCGACAGCTTTTCATACAGACGGAAGAAATTTTGGAAGGTGATGGTGGCAAGGGTCTTGCTCTCGCCTGCAACCGTTACCTTTTCCTTTGCTTCGATGGCCTGGTGCAGACCCTCGTTGTACCGACGGCCGTACATCAGTCGGCCCGTAAATTCGTCTACAATGATAATTTCCCCGTTTTTGATTACATAATCAATATCCCGTTTCATAATGCCACGGGCTTTCATCGCCTGGTTGATGTGGTGGGAGATGGTGGCGTTTTCGGGGTCTGCCAAATTTTCGATGCCGAAATATTTCTCTGCCTTTTCGATACCTGTGGCAGTGAGGGATACGGAACGGGATTTTTCGTCTACAATGTAATCGCAATCGTAGTTGTCCTGCACCTCTTTTTCGTCGGTTTTGGCGAAGACCAGCTTTTTCATCGTGGACACCAAATAGTCTGCCATTTCATACAGCTTTGAGGAATCCTCACCCTTGCCCGAGATAATCAGCGGTGTGCGCGCCTCGTCAATTAGGATAGAGTCCACCTCGTCGACAATGGCAAAGGCGTGTCCGCGCTGGACAAGCTCCTGCTTGTAAATGGCCATATTATCACGCAGATAATCAAAGCCCAATTCGTTATTGGTGCAGTAGGTGATGTCAGCGGCATAGGCCTCGCGTCGCTCGGCAGGTGTCATACCCGGCACGATCAGTCCGACAGAAAGACCCATAAACTTATGCACCTTACCCATCCATTGGGAATCGCGCGTGGCAAGGTAGTCGTTGACGGTAACCACATGGACACCGCGACCGGTCAGCGCGTTTAAGTAACAGGGCAGAACGGCAACCAGCGTTTTGCCTTCGCCTGTTTTCATCTCCGCGATGCGTCCTTGATGCAGAACGATACCGCCGATGAGCTGGACGGGATACGGCCGCATACCCAACACACGCCAAGCGGCCTCTCGAATGGCGGCAAAGGCCTCGGGAAGAATATCATCGAGCGTTTCGCCCTGCGCCAGGCGCGCCTTAAACAGGGCAGTTTTCCCCTGTAATTCTTCTTGCGAAAGAGCCTTGTAGCTGTCTTCCAAAGCCAAAATGCTGTCTACAATGGGCTGTATCTTTTTTATCTCCCGTTCCGAACGGGTGCCGAAAAATTTAGAAATAAGTCCCATGAAACTCTCCTTTGGGCATAATTTTATTTATTATAGCACACGCCACCGAAAAATAATAGACAAATTTGTGAACAACCTGCAAAATACTGCCCCTATTTTTGTTTTAGAAAAATAAAATTCCCGAAACGCTTGGCATTTCGGGAATTTTTCAGCTTATACTGTTTATTGTGTTCGCTTAGCCCTCTGCGCGCATCTTAGCGAAGCACTCGCTGCAGTATACGGGACGGTCGGACTTGGGCTCGAAGGGAACCTTTGGCTCGCCGCCGCACTCTGCGCAGGTAGCAGTGAAGAACTCACGGGGACCACGGGCGTTGTTCTTGCGAGCATCACGGCAAGCCTTGCAACGCTGGGGCTCATTTTGGAAGCCACGCTCTGCGTAGAATTCCTGCTCACCTGCGGTGAAAACGAATTCGTTGCCGCACTCTTTGCAAACTAAAGTCTTATCTTCGTACATTGATTTTACCTCTCTTCGGTTGTTGTGCCCCGTGAAAGCCTGCCGAAATTGACTGGGATTACGCAGGGTCTAAAATATGATGACGATATACCGCCACAGGTAGGATTATACACAAATTGAACTGTTTTGTCAATCCTTTATGGAAGAAATTCACAAAAAAGTTTAGATTTCGAAGTTTTCCTGCCCGTCGTAAGGGATATGCAAGTGTTGATAAGCAAGGGCGGTAACGCAACGACCGCGCGGTGTACGGGTTAAAAAACCAAGCTGCATCAGGTACGGCTCATAGACATCTTCCAGGGTGATGGATTCCTCACCGATGGTTGCCGCCAAGGTGTCCAGGCCGACAGGGCCGCCACCGTAATTGCGGATAATCGCGGTGAGCATGCGCCTGTCAATGGTGTCTAACCCGAGGGCGTCCACTTCCAAACGGGACAGCGCCAGGTCTGCCGCTTCACGGGTAATCACTCCGTCGCAACAAATCTGGGCAAAGTCGCGTACCCGACGCAGGAAGCGGTTGGCGATACGGGGCGTGCCGCGACTGCGCGATGCAATTTCCATCGCCCCGTCGGGGTCGATTTCCATGCCCAAAATGGTTGCCGAACGGGTAACGATTTTGGAAAGCTCCTGCGGTGTGTACAGCTCCAGCCGCAGATTCACGCCAAAGCGGTCCCGTAAGGGCGCGGAAAGCTGACCGGCACGGGTCGTGGCGCCGACTAAGGTGAATTTCGGCAAATCCAACCGAATGGAGTTGGCTGACGGCCCCTTGCCGACGATAATATCAATGGCAAAGTCCTCCATAGCCGGATATAAAATCTCCTCCACCACCCGATTCAAGCGGTGGATTTCATCAATAAACAGAATATCACCGGGGCTGAGGTTGGTCAGCAATGCCGCCAAATCACCGGGCTTTTCAATGGCAGGGCCGGAGGTGATGCGGATATTCACACCCATTTCATTGGCAATGACACCTGCCAGCGTGGTTTTACCCAAGCCGGGAGGACCGTATAACAGGGTGTGGTCCAAAGGCTCGTTCCGTAAGCGCGCGGCATCAATGTAGACCGACAGATTCCCCTTTGCCTTCTCTTGGCCTGTATAATCGCAAAGGCGTCTGGGGCGCAGACCGATTTCCCCTGCATCCTGGGGCGCAAAGGTGGGAGAAACAATCGGATTGTCCAATTCTTGAGAAAATTCCAAACTCATAGAAATTTATCCTTTCATAACCATAGCGCGCAGGGCGTGGCGTACCAATTCTTCGGTGGTGGCGTTGGGGTCAGCACCCTTTAATGCGGCAGCGATTTCAGCAGGTGTGTAGCCCAGCTCGCGCAGAGCCTGGGTCGCCAGGGCGGTGTTGCCTGCGGCGCTCGGCGCGGAAACGGCAGGCTGGGAGAAGTCCAATTCCATATGACTGCCACCGAGCTTGTCCTTTAATTCCAGAATGATGCGTTGCGCAAGCTTTTTTCCGACACCCTGCGCCGCGGTCAGACCCTTTTCATCGCCTGTCATAACCGCTAAGGTGAACGCTTGCGGTCCTGCCGAGAGGATTGCCAATGCCGCCTTGGGGCCGACACCGTTTACAGAGGTCAGCAGGTCATAGCACCGCTGTTCCTCGCGGTTGCAGAAGCCGTAAATATCGTAGGCGTCCTCTCGAATGGATTCGGTAATATATAATTTTGCAGGTTGGTTGAGCTTCAATTGCGAGGCGGTATAGGTGGTGATGCGACAGCCGTAGCCTACGCCACCGCAGTCAATCACCGCAAGTCCCGGCTCCAAAACAGAAACCTGCCCGGAAACATAGTACAGCATAAAAAACTCCTTACATTACAAAATATACGGCTACCTTGCGGTATAATTTGCCAAAAGGCTGGTGCTGGAGCGCGCATGACACAGCGCGATGGCGATGGCATCAGCGGCATCGTCGGGCTTGGGCATTTGGGACAGATTCAAAATCCTGCGTGTCATATCCATCACCTGATGCTTGGTGGCGTTGCCATAGCCGACCACCGACTGCTTTACCTGCATAGGCTTGTATTGGGAAACCGACAAGCCTGCCTGCCGAATGGCAAGCAGAATCACGCCACGACTTTGCGCGACACCGATACCGGTGGTTACATTCTGCCCGAAAAACAGCTCTTCAATGGCAACGCTATCCGGCTTTGTCTGCTTGAGAAGCTCCGTCATATCCTCGTAGATAATCTCCAATCGGGCGGAAAAGTCCATACCTGCCGGGGTGGTGATAGCACCGCAATGCAGGAGTTTATATTGATTTCGCTCTGCTTCAATCAGCCCGAAGCCGGTAATTCCGTAGCCCGGGTCAATGCCTAAAATCCGCACAAACACCACCCCCCTTTCTCATTATGATAGCACATTTGTTTTCATTTGCCTACTGTTTTTTGCAAAAAATTCTTAAAACCGACCTGCTTGGCTCTCCCTCTGGGAGAGCTGGCACGGCGTAAGCCGTGACTGAGAGGGTATTAAAAATCCGGCCCGGGCAGCAAAAGCCCTTCTAATATTACTTTGCAAATGCGTTGTTTTGGGGTATAATGAAAATAATTCCAAAAATGTAAAACCAACGCCTTTTAATTACGGGATATATAGTGAAGGCTGAACGGATGATATGGGGAGGTGGAACATCTATGAAGGATACGCAGATTGTAGAACTATACTGGGCAAGAAACGAAGCCGCAATTGAGCAGACGCAGGCAAAATATGGTGGTTATCTCACTAAGGTAGCCTATAATATACTTTCGGATTTGGAGGATAGCGAGGAATGTGTCAACGATACATACCTTGCAGCGTGGAACTCTATGCCTACCAATCGCCCAAATATTCTAGCAACTTATTTGGCAAAAATCACCAGACAACTTTCTATCGATGTGTTTCGCAAGAGAAACAGTCTAAAGCGGTATGCTTCAGAATACGCGATATCTTTAGATGAACTTGGGGATGTTCTTCCAGACGGGAGGACGCCGGAACAGGACGTGGATGCTAATTTGTTGCGCCAGGCTATTAACCGTTTTTTGCGCGACCTATCCAAAGAAGAACGAGCCACATTTATTGGAAGATATTATTTCTTTGACCCGCTGAGAACTGTTGCGGAATACTGCGGAATGAGCGAAACGAAGGCAAAAAGTATGCTATACCGCACGCGGCAAAAGCTGAAGGAGCATCTGAAAAAAGAGGGGTTTGTGCTATGAACAAGGAAAGAATAATTGATGCTCTTGGGGAAATCGACAGTGAATTGATTCAAGAGGTTGATATGCTGCGAGGCAGGGTTAGAAGGCCAATATGGATACAAATGGCGGCTATGGCAGCGTGTTTTGTCCTTATAGTTGCTGTTGCTGGGTTTGTATGGAGATATGTGCCTTTCCTTGATTCGGGCAATATAAATCCATCAACCGAACCAACAGTTACACAGCCTGTTGATATTTTTTCACCTGCTTCTTTGGACGGAGTTTATGTTAACAGCATTATATATATGCCGGATACAGAATTATCGCAGGTAGCTACCGAAAAAAATGTAGGTGATTTTGTAGGATATGTTTCTCTTGACAACAAAACAGTTACAACCGTCCGCGCTTTTAATTACCTCCCAGATGACGGGGAAACAGCCGGTGTTGTTATCTTGCATGATGGACATTACTACGTCTATGTTTTTGAATGCTATGTTCCTGATGGCACAGACAGTTGGCCCGCGAAACTTTTGGAAAAAGCAGCGAATGCAGAAATACAAGAAGTTGACATTCAGGGAAAAATCGTTGAGAGCTTTCTTATTGAAGATGATGCGGAACTGACTGCGCTGCTGTCTATGCTTGCGGAATTGGGAGAAAAACGCAATCAGACAGAACTAAAACAACGGTACTATGAGCGGTTTAAGGATTGCTTTCCTGCCGGTTCGCTTTGGCTTGGTGAGAATGGCTGGCTTTACACAAAAGATGCTGGTTTGTCTGTAAGGTTATCCCATATGATTTCTGAAGGTGAAAGACGGATAAGAATTATTATGGAAGACCAAACACATCTGCGTTATACCTATTTCCCTGCTGCGGGGGTGCTCCTGTGTGATGATTTCGGCTATTTCCTATCTGATGTACAAATGGAACAAATCAACCAGCTGGTTGATTTGAAATAAGTTGTTCAACAAACATTTCTACTTGAAAGGAGAAAATTATGAAAAAAGGGAAAAATTGTCTAATTGCAATGATGCTCGTTTTAGCGATACTGCTTTACAATGTGCCAATTGTAAACGCCAACGATAAAGATGCCTCAAGGAGAGATTTGGTTACTGCCCAAGAAAAAGCGGTTTCTGCTAATGAGGCGTTGATGCAATATTTCTTTAGCAACGGCTGGATCACAGAGTATCCTGAGTATTATGGAGGGAGTTATATTGCAGATAATGTTTTCTATATTCGGCTTGTTTCTCCTTCTGACCAAACAGTAGCACAGTTAAAGGAAGTTTTTCTTCGTTATGCTGATGCCGTTATGTATGAGTTTTGCAATTTCTCACAAACAAATGCACAAACACGCGCAGATGAAGTGGCAAATGAATTCATAAAACTTGAATATGCAGTTACACATTGGTATGTGGAAAGCAAAACGGGGAATATAGTCGTTGGAATGTTAGAAGAAGATATTGACAAAGCAAAAGAATTACTTCGTTCACAAAAAAACCACTCTCAAACGACTTCTGCTCCAAGCATAATAATTGAAAAGGGGGAATATTTTGAAAACAAATCAGACCCCCTATATGGCGGAACGCGCGTTGGTCTTGGGACATCTGGGGTTTCAGTTGGCGCGTGCGGATACTATAACGGAGCAAGTGCGTTTGTATCCTGTGGACATGGTAATTTTACTGAGGGTTCTTCGGCCAGATTAGGTAACTCTATTATTGGAACCGTAGCAAAAGTTCAATACGCAAACCAAGAAGTCGGGGATTATTCCATAACAGTGATAAACGACGCTGTATCGCTTTCCCATAAAGTAGGAAGCAATACAAATTTAACAGTTCTTACAAATGGCACATACCTATCGCCGGCAACAGGAACATATGTAAGCAAGTATGGTGCAAGAACGGGATATTCATATGGAACAGTGACAGGAACAAATATCTCAGCTCGCAATCAAGAAAATGTGGTGATTAGGGGACTTACTATGGTTACGCTTTCTTCAGGCACCGCCGCTAGTGGTGATAGCGGAGGTACGTTTATGGTTGGAAATGCATTTTGCGGCGTTCTCAACGGAGTAGCAACGACAGATGGTATAACACGTGTTACTTTTACACCGTATTCCATAATTAGCAGCGGTGGCTTTGCTGCAATTGGTATGCATCAAGTTAACAGTTGGTGGGATGCGGGAGATGCAGATCACGCTGGTTACTGCACAATCTGTGAGGAAAATGTGTTTGAGTCGCACGCGGCCTATTGGAATCATACATGGGGTTATTGTCAACGATGCGGCAGGACGGGGTCGATTTTCGTATAAGCTAATGTAAAGAAAATAAGCAATATTTTTGCTCAGATTGAAGCCTTCCCTGCGCAAGGGAAGGCTTCTTATAAATTTGGAAAGAAGTAAAGCGGTATGTTTTGACATAAAAATCCGCCCCGGGGATTCCCGGGACGGTGAAATCAGCTCAGCAAGGCCAATGCGTCCTGTTGAAACGCAATCGCCTCATCGGTGGCGCAATCGGTGGAAACCTTGACAGGACGGGTAAAATCCAAAGCGAGGATACCCATTAGGTCTTTGCCGTTGATAGACTGCCGTTCGTTGCCCACGCGAATCTCAAAGGGTTGACGCACGGCAAGTGAAACAAAGGTCTTTATCTGCTCAAAAGAGGTAAGAGAAAGGTGAAAACTCATAGAAAATAGCCTCCGGTGCTATACAAAAGGAATTTTTTCGCGTATAATAGCTGTGTATGTATGATACGGGAAAGCGCAATACATATCAATCGACCAAATCATAAGAAATGATTCTATATAGAAAGTGATAATTGGTAAAGGATATAATGAAGTTTGGATTTTTCACCTTAGGCTGTAAGGTAAATCAGTATGAAACGCAAGCGATGGAACAGCTTTTAACGGCGCAGGGACACACAATCGCGGGTTTTGACGATGCCTGCGACGGGTATATTATCAACACCTGCTCGGTTACGGCTGTTGCCGACAAGAAAAACCGCGCGGTGATTCGTCGGTGCCGACGCACGCATCCCGATGCGGTGCTTGCGGTGTGCGGTTGCTATCCCCAGCATGGGGAGCAGGCGTTGGCAGGCATGGGAATC
>JAZNGK010000166.1:0-9880 GCA_045576395.1 Faecousia sp.
CCTTGAAACGACGCGACTTTTTTATACATATCGTGCCATAATCTGCCGGGAGTGCTTATCCATTTTCCGAATGTCCGTTATTTCATAGCGGTTATCGTTGATATCCCGAATACGCACCAGACCATCCTTTTCGAGCTGAAAGCCACTCACCAAAACCCGTATCTCAATATCCGCAGGCCCTCTGTCCGTATCGGTGCGAAGGGTCAATCCGTCATGGCGCTCTGTAAACTCATGAATCCGAAGAATTTTGGGAATCCGGTAATACGCGGCAAGACACGCTTGAATGAGCTCGCGTTGGTCAGCTTGCAGCACATACAAATCGCGAATGATGCCCTGCTCAGCCCCGTTTTCGTCCAGCAGAATGATGTACCTATCCAAATCCGACACCGGAAACAGCCGATGCGGCTCCAGCTTTTCGAGGACTTTCCCATCCTGCAGCTGCATATCCACCATCGTCATATCCCTCGGGAAAAAGCGCGCGGTATCGCCATCAATGTAAAATCGTTCCATTACGCAAACCTCTCTTCCGCTTTCGCTTTTTCAACCTCATCGGACATCGTTTGAATTTGAATCAGCTTGTAATATTTACCCTTTAATGCCAGCAATTCCTCCGGTGTGCCCATTTCCAAAATTTTACCCTTGTCCACCACAATAATCTTATTGGCTTTCCGCAGAGTGGACAGGCGATGCGCAACCATCAGCGTTGTTCTGCCGCAAATCAGTTGCTCGATTGCCGCTTGAATCAAGCTCTCCGTTTCCGAGTCCACCGATGCGGTCGCCTCATCAAAGAACAAAATGCTGGGATTTCGCAAGACCGCGCGCGCAATCGAAAGCCGTTGGCGTTCACCGCCGGAAAGACCCACGCCCCGTTCTCCCAAAACTGTATCATAGCCGTCCGGCAAACGGGAGATAAAGCTGTGCGCATTGGCAATGTCTGCCGCGTGAATCACATCCTCTACCTTCGGATTCCGGCAGCCATAAGCAATATTTTGATAAATCGTATCGTGGAACATCATCGGCTCTTGTTGCACATAGCCGATTTGCGAACGGTAGAAGGTCATATCAATATCCCGAATATTGATGCCATCGACCAAAATCTCTCCGTCATAAGTATCGTAATAGCGCATCAACAGATTGATAATGGTCGACTTGCCGGCGCCGGTTGTGCCCACAATACCCACAACATCACCCGGCTCAATCACAAAGCTCATATCCGTTAAGGTTTTTTTGGAACGGTCAAAGGAGAAATTCACATTTCTAAATTCAATTTTTCCCTTTATCTCGTCCGGATGCTTGCCACCGGAGAAATCATTTTCCGGCTCCGCGTCCATAATATCCATCAGCCGTTCCGCGGCATTTAGGAAGTGCTGATACGAATCGTTGAAATTGGCGAAGAAATTGACAGGTCCATAAAACATAGAAGTATAGGAGATAAACGAAACCAACAGACCTACAGAGATAAAGTCCGGCTTATCAATCACAAGCCTGCCACCCACCGCCCAAATAAGCAACGAGCCACAGGTTACCACAAAGCCCACAACATGCGGAAACAAGGTAGTAATGCGCGAGGCTTTTCTGTTGTTTGCCAGCCAAGCGGCGTTACGGTCGCTGAATTTCTCCATGCTTTGCCGTTCATTGGCAAACGCCTTGACCACCCGAATGGCAGGGATGGTATCGGTCAAAACGCTGGTAACCCTAGACCACGACACCCAAATTTTTCTGTAAAGGGGCCACATTTTCTTGCGGAATATCCGCGAGCCAATCGCCACAAACGGCACAGGAATGAGTGAAAGCAGGGTCAGTTGCCAATTCATCGTGAACATAATAATCACAATGCCAACGAGCAAAAACAGCTGTACCAACACCTCTTGGGTTACGCGTAGCATAAAAGCCTGTATGGTGGAACTATCACCGCTGATGCGGTTAATGATAGAACCCGTTGAGGTGCCGTCATAAAATTGCATCGGCAAAAACTGTGCCTTTTCATACACATCATTACGCAGGTCTGCCACAATTTTATCGCCTGTGTTTTTTAAGTAATAGCCACGCACCGCGCCCACGCTGTGCTGAACGAAATAAGTCAGCAGCAGCACCAAAACGCAGGTGAGCAGACCGCTTTTGTTGCCGTTGGGCAGCACATCGTCCACCAACAGCTTGGTCATATAAGGCGGCGCCAAGGACACGGTGGTGGTAATGGCAGAAAGCGCCATACAGATTAGCAAAATTCCTTTGTAGGGCAGTACATACTTGCCCAGCTTTTGCGCCAGCTTGTCCTTGGTCTGGCACTTCATACAGGGCGCGCCCGGACGCATTAAGGTCCTGCCGCATTTCGGACAGACACAAAACCGCTTATGAAAGGTAGCCTTCAGTACCGCAAACGCCTCTGCTTGCTCACCGTCATCTGCAACCTTGTTGATAAAAGCAGCCGCCCCGTCAAACAGGGTTGCCTCTCTGTAAGAAAAGCGGAGAAATTTCTCCTTTTTCTCTTCCTCCTCCGCTAAGGTAATCACCAAAATCGCATTTCCGTAATAGCGTTTCACCGTCGCTTTTTTTACCTGTTCATACCCCAGCTTTTTTACCCCATCGGGGAAGGTCGCATCAAAGCCGTAGATATATTTATCCGTTACCGAAAGAAAAGTCCGTGCGTATCGACCCTCACTGTCCAAATCGCCCAAAACCACAAACAAGAGCTGTTCATCCTCAAGCAGTACGCGCTCCATCGTTTCAATTTCTTCCTTTGTAAGCTTTTTGTTTGCAACAAACTGCTTGCCGCGGAAGGGTGAATTTATGGTCATACTAAGCTCTTCCTGCTGACTTTCCGTTAATATTCGGTCAAGAATTTTCTCTTTCATATGATTCCTCCCGTCTACTCTCTCAGCCCAATCGCTTCCCTTTTGATTTCGGTCAGTTTACCACAGCGCTATCCCGATTACAAGAGAAATTATTCACAAAATTACACTTATTATTTTATAGAAAACTACACAAAAAATAAGCAGTTGGACAAGCCTGTGCCCAACTGCTCGTTTTTTTTATCCCTTATAGCGCGGCTGACAGGTAAGATTCACGCCCAGCCGTTTGAAAACCTTCTCATCAACGGGCGACAAAATCACCGAGGAGTGTACCTCACAGCCTCGCAATTTGCCTAGCTGCTCCATCGCCAGCTCCGCCTTGGAATCCGTAGCGGCACAGATAGACAGAGCAATCAAAATTTCATCGGTATGCAGACGGGGATTGCGGTTCCCCAAATGGTCCACCTTCAAATGCTGAATGGGGTCAATGACCTCGGGCGCAATCAAATGCAACGCATCGTCAATGCCTGCCAAGGTTTTAAGCGCATTTAACAGCAACGCCGCCGATGCCCCCAACAGACTCGAGGTCTTTCCCGTAACAATCCTGCCGTCGGGCAGCTCCATAGCCGCCGCAGGCTTTCCTGTCTGCTCTGCTTTTGCAAGGGCAGGCGCAACCACGCGTCGTGCATCTTCGGTTACCTTCGCCTTCTTCATCAGCAGCTCCAGCTTCAAAATCTGCCCATCGTCTGCCTTGCCCTGCTTTTGGTCGCACAGGGCGGTATAGTACCGACGGACAATCTCCTGCCGCGATGCCTCTTGACACACCGCATCATCTATAATGCAGTTGCCCACCATATTCACGCCCATATCCGTCGGAGATTTATACGGACACGCGCCCAAAATTCGCTCAAGCATCGCAACCAGCACAGGACACGCTTCCACATCCCGATTGTAGTTGACCGTCGTTTCCCCGTAGGCTTCCAAATGGAACGGGTCAATCATATTCACATCGGACAGGTCAGCCGTTGCCGCCTCATAAGCCAAATTCACAGGGTGATTCAGCGGCAAATTCCACACAGGGAAGGTTTCAAACTTGGCATAGCCTGCCTGCACGCCACGCTTATGCTCATGGTAAAGCTGACTCATACAGGTTGCCAGCTTGCCGCTGCCGGGACCCGGTGCGGTAACCACTACCAGCTCTCTGCTGGTTTCGATAAAGTCGTTTTTGCCGTAGCCTTCATCGCTGACAATGTGCGAAATATTGGCAGGATAGCCGGGAATGTCATAGTGGTGATAAACCCGAATATCCATAGCCGCCAAGCGGTCGCAAAACGCCTTTGCCATCGCCTGACCGGAGAAACGGGTCAGCACCACGCTGGACACATACAGCCCAAAACCGCGGAACACATCAATTAAACGAATCACATCGCGGTCATAGGTAATGCCCAAATCACCGCGAATTTTATTCTTTTCAATATCGTCGGCATTGATGGCAATTACCATCTCCACCTGTTCTTTCAGCTCCAACAGCATTTGCAGCTTGCTATCCGGCTGAAAACCGGGCAAAACGCGCGATGCATGGTTATCGTCATACAGCTTACCGCCAAACTCCAAATACAGCTTGCCGCCAAATTGGGTAATCCGCCTGCGGATATTGGCAGATTGGGTGCGTATATATTTGTCATTATCATAACCGAGCTTCATTTTTTCTGCACCTTCTTCCCATACGGTTCCCTTAGAAAAATACTTTGTTTATTGTATAAGAAACTGCACCAAATAGCAAGATGTTTTGAAAAATTTTTCCTGTTTTTGTCGTAAGAACGGATTATCCCAAAACTCCCCTTACTTTTCTAAACCAAGGGCGTGTTGTGAAACCAACACGCCCTTAATTTATTGCATAAGGTTACACACAAGCGCTGTATAAGCCGCAGGGTCTTCCAGCGGCAAGTCAGCCAACAGTACCGCTTGACCGTGAAGCAGTTTTGCATACGCCTTTGCCCGTTCGGTATCTCCGACCATCGCTTTTTCCAGCGCGCGCACGGCCGGATGCTCCGGATTCAATTCCAAAATCCGCTGTGTAGGGAACGGAATGTCCGGATTTGCCCGACGCATATACTTCTCCATTTCAAAGCTCATACCGCCACCGGGCACCAGCATCACAGGCGAATCGCCCAACGAACCGGACAGCCTGACCTCCTGTACCGCCTCACCCAGCGTATCCTGCACAAATTGCAAAACGCCCTTCATCTGTTCTGCTTTTTCTTCCAATTCCTTTTTATCTTCCTCGCTTGCCAGACCCAAATCCTCGGTAGAAGCATTGCAGAACGGTTTTTCCTCATAGGTCATCAAGGTCTGCACAACAAACTCGTCAATCTCGTCTGTCAGCATCAGCACATCGTAGCCCTTATCGGCAAGCAGCTTCACTTGGGGCAGCTTGGACAGCCTGTCGGTGCTTTCCCCTGTGATGTAGTAAATCTTCTCTTGCCCCTCTGCCATCGCGCTGACATATTCCTTTAGGGTAATGAGCTTATTTTCCCTGTTGGAATAAAACAGAAGCAGGTCCTTGGTGGCGTCCTTATGCGCACCGTACACCATCACCACACCGTATTTCAGCTGACGGCCGAACGGCGCAAAGAATTCCAAATAGGTTTCGCGGTCATTTTCGAGCATAGCCGTCAGCTCGGACTTGATTTTCTTTTCGATGTTCTTGGCGATAATCGTCAGCTGACGGTTGTGTTGCAGCATCTCACGACTGATATTGAGCGACAGGTCCTGGCTGTCCACCACGCCACGCACAAAGCCAAAGTACTCCGGTACCAAATCCGCGCAGCTTTCCATAATCATCACACCGGAAGAATAGAGCTGCAAGCCGCGTTTATAGTCCTTGGAGTAAAAATCAAAAGGTGCCCTGCCGGGGATATAGAGAAGCGCCTTATACGACACCGTACCCTCGGCGCTTGTATGCACCGTACGCAAGGGCTTGGCATAATCCATAAACTTCTCTTGATAGAATTGGTGGTACGCCTCCTCCGACACATCCTTTTTTGCTCTCTGCCACAGAGGAATCATCGAATTGAGCGTCTCCTCCTCCGTATAGCTCTCATATTCGGGCTTGTCCTGCGGAGAATCCGCCGTTTGACGGGATTTGCTTACCGCCATGCGTATGGGATAGCGGATATAATCGGAGTATTTTTTCACCAGCTGACGGATTTCATATTCTTCCAGGAACTTACCGTAGCTTTCCTCGTCGGTATCATCCTTCAAGGTCATAATCACATCCGTACCGGCAGATGCCCTGTCGGATTCCTCGAGGGTATAGCCGTCTGCGCCATCGGACACCCATTTCCACGCAGTATCCGCGCCATACTTCCTGGAAATCACCGTAACCTGCTTGGCGACCATAAATGCGGCATAAAAGCCCACGCCGAATTGCCCGATAATGTCAATGTCCTGCGCATCTGTAAGCTGTTGCTTAAAGTTCAGCGAGCCGGACTTGCAGATGGTGCCTAAGTTTTCTTCCATTTCTTCCCTGGTCATACCGATGCCGTTGTCGGAAACAGTCAGCACGCGTGATTTGGTATCGCGTGTAATGGTAATGGTAAGCTTGTCCCGATTAACAGCAACCTTGTCGTCCGTCAAGGCGACATAAGAGAGCTTATCCATCGCATCGCTGGCGTTGGAGAGTATCTCCCGCAGGAAAATCTCTTGGTGGGTATAAATCGAGTTTATCATCAGGTCCAGCAAACGACGGGACTCTGCCTTAAATTGTTTTTTTGCCATAACAAATCCTCCTTATTCTTCCAGCAAGCATACCGCATGGCACGCCATACCCTGCAAATTGCCCGTAAAACCCAAATGCTCCTCGGTTGTGGCTTTCACATTGATTTGCGATTTCGAAACCCCAAGCGCTTGCGCGATGTTTGCTTGCATTTGGGGAATATAATCCTTGAGCTTTGGCTGTTGGGCAATCATGGTTACATCGACATTTCCCACCCGATAGCCGGCTGTATGGATTTTTTCCGCAACCTGCGCCAAAAGGCATAGGGAATCCGCATCTTGATAGGCCGGGTCTGTATCGGGAAAATGCCTGCCGATATCACCCAGGCCTGCCGCACCCAAAAGGGCATCGGAAACCGCGTGCAAAAGCACATCTGCGTCGGAATGACCGAGCAAGCCCTGTTCGTAAGGGATTTTCACACCGCCCAAAATAAGCGCGCGACCTGCAACCAATTGGTGCACATCATATCCGTGTCCGATTCTCATTGTGTTTCCTCCAGCAATTGTGCCGCAATTTGCAAATCTATAGGGGTGGTAATCTTGATGTTCCGTTCGTCCCCCTCGACAAGCTTCACCGACATTCCCAGCCGTTCCACAGCCGAGGCATCATCAGTGATGACCGCCTTGTCCTGCCTGGCCTTCTGCAACGCGCCACTTAGTAAATCCAAATCGAAAACCTGCGGTGTTTGGACAGCTTGCAAAAAGCGCCTGTCGGGTGTCTCCTGCACCATACCACCGCGTGTATATTTAATTGTATCCTTCACAGGCACAGCAGGCACAGCCGCACCGTAGGTATGCGCGGCACGCACAACTCTGTCAATCACCGCATCGGTGATAAGCGGTCTTGCCCCGTCCTGCACAGCTACCAAGCGCACCTTATCCGACAGCGCACGAATTCCGTTTTCCACAGATTCCGCCCTGTCTGCACCGCCCACAACCACAGTCTTTACCTTAGAAAAGCCACGGCACAAATCCATAACCGTTTCGAGCAATTGCGCGCGTGTAACAATCACGATTTCCCGAATGGCATCACACGCATCAAAGGCACGCACCGTATGCACAAGCATCGGCTCACCGCCAAGCTCTGCCATCACCTTGTCAATGCCACCCATTCGAGAGGAATTTCCTGCCGCAACAATCACCGCCCCACAGTACTTTAGGGGTAACGCGTTCCGAACGGTACGGGTGATTTTGGAAATATCCATATTACAGCTCCTTCACCAGCTTTTTGAAATAGTCGCCACGAACCATAAAATTTTTGAATTGGTCAAACGCCGCAGATGCCGGACTCATCAGCACCACATCTCCGGCTACCGCATCCGCCGCCGCCCAATGCACAGCCGTCGTAAAATCACCGCAATCGATGATTTCGGGATTTCCCGGTGTGTATTGCGGTGCATGTTCCACCGCTGCGCGAATATGCTGCGCCGTTGCACCGTTGAGGTACAGCCGCTTCACGCGCTGACAAATCACAGGCCCCAGCACATCGTAAGGAATGTGCTTATCATAGCCACCTGCAATCAGCAGCACCTTTTCCGCAAAGCTATGTAAGCCCGCCATCGTCCGGCTCGGAGAAGACGCGATGGAATCATTATAAAACCTCACGCCGTCTTTTATACGCACCAGCTCAATGCGATGCGCAACGCCCGTAAATTCCTTTGCCACCTTGCGGATACTGTCATCGTCCACAAGCTCCGCCACCGCCAAAATTGCCGCCATATAATTTTCAACATTATGCACACCGGGAATCGCAATATCCCGCGTGTCCAACAACGGCACATCACCTCGGTAAACGGTCGTGCCGTCAAGATAGACATCGGCCTTATTTTGACGGGAGAAGAAACGCGTCGTGCCGTTTCCCGTAAACGAGGCGGTGATTGCATTATCGGCATTGAGTACCAGCACATCGTCTGTCCCTTGGAATCGGAACAGATTCTTCTTCGCCTGCACATATTCGTCCATATCCTTGTGCACATCCAAATGATTGGGTGCTAAATTGGTTACCACCGCCACATGGGGACTGTGTTGCATATCCATCAGCTGAAAGGAGCTAAGCTCCACCACAGCAAAATCCCCGGCACGCATACTGTCAAGCATAGGCAGTAGCGGTGTGCCGATATTACCACCCAAAAACACCGTCTTTCCTGCCGCTTTCAAAAGTTCCGCAATCAAGGTAGTGGTGGTGGTCTTTCCGTCGGAGCCGGTAACCGCCAAAATGGTACACGGACACAGGCTGAAAAACACATCCATTTCACTTGTAACCTGTGCGCCTGCCTGCCGCACGGCTTCCAATACCGGATGATTCGGGTGTATACCCGGTGTGCGGAAGACCAAATCTCCACACAGATTATCCAAATATGTCGCTCCCGTCCGTAGCTTACAGCCCAAACGCTCCAGCTCCAAAAGCTCCGCGTCCAGCTGTTCATAGGGGGTCTTGTCGCAACCGGTTACCGTACAGCCGTACTGCAACAACAGCCGTATCAAGGGTCTGTTGCTCACGCCCAGGCCCAGCACCACAATACGCTTGCCCTGCAAGGCGGTAAAATAGGCTTTGAGTAGACTTTCCATAATCACCCCTCCATTGCCCAACAATCTTCTATTATACAGTATAGCCTCTCTGCCCGTAATTTGCAAGAGATTTGACAATCCCGTGCGTTTTGTGTAAAATAGCTCTGCGACCAAGTCGGACAGCCGCGGCTACAAGCTGAAAAGCTGTAGGTGAGGAAAGTCCGGGCTCCACAGGGCAAGGATAACGGGTAACGCCCGCCGGGGGTAACCCCAGGACAAGTGCAACAGAAATATACCGCTTTGTCTCCCTTTGTTGGGAATCAAAGCAAGGGTGAAAAGGTGGGGTAAGAGCCCACCCGGCCTATGGAGACATAGGTTTTACGCTGTAAACTCTATCCGGAGCAACGCCGTGGAGGAACACAAGGTTTGCCCGACCGTTCCAGGGAGGTGGCTTGATTCCGTGAGCAATTGCGGAACTAGATAGATGGCTGTCAAGACAGAACCCGGCTTACAGACCCGGTTGCGCAAAAATGCACCCATAGGGTGCATTTTTTATTTCCATTTTTAACAAATTATGTTAAAATGAAGAAAAAAGGAGGATGCCTATTATGAAACGAAAACTTTTCCTAACTCGCAGCATCGCCCTTTTGGCGATCATCGCCATTGTACTTACCGGCTGCGGGCAAAAACCTGCCACCCCCACTATCCCTACCACGACAACTCCCTCTACCTCCGCTACCACCCCCACCGTACCCAATGCGCCCGAAGAAAAAACCGTTAAAAACGTAATCTTTATGATTGCCGAT
>JAZNGK010000167.1:0-8598 GCA_045576395.1 Faecousia sp.
ATTATGGATTTGGCAACCTCCCGTCGTGGCGAATTTAAGGATATGGTGTATCTCGATGCCAACCGCGTGGGGCTACACTATGACATGCCGCTAAACGAAATTATCTACGACTTTTTTGACGCGCTCAAATCGCGCACACGCGGTTACGGCAGTTTGGACTATGAGCTCATTGGCTACCGCCCCAGCAAGCTTGTCAAGCTGGACATTCTCTTAAACGGCGACATCGTCGATGCCCTCAGCTTCATTCTCTTTGCCGATAACGCCTACCCACGCGCACGCAAAATCTGCGAGCGATTAAAAGAAAACATTCCCCGTGCCCAATTTGAAATTCCTGTGCAGGCGGCTATCGGCGGGAAAATTATCGCGCGCGAAACCATCAAAGCCCTGCGTAAGGATGTGCTTGCCAAGTGCTACGGTGGCGACATCACCCGTAAAAAGAAACTGCTGGAAAAGCAGAAAGAGGGCAAAAAGCGGATGCGTACCTTCGGTACGGTATCTGTCCCCTCGGAAGCGTTCATGGCTGTGCTCAAGCTGGACGAAGACTGATTTCTCAAAAAACCATTCGTGCCAAGGAGATATGGTATGGCATTGTTTACCAACAAAAACAGAACCCCTTTGGGGATATATATTCATGTTCCCTTCTGCCGCAGTAAATGCCAATATTGCGACTTCTACTCCCTGACCACCAAAGAGGACAAATGGCTCGACGGCTATCAAGATGCCGTCTGTGCCCATATCAAAGAAAGCGGTCCTCTTGCGCCCGATTACATTGTCGACACCATATACTTCGGTGGCGGTACGCCCAGCTTTTTCGGTGCAGACGGTATGGCTGCGATTTTGAACACCATTCGAAAATCCTTTCGCGTGTCTGCCTCTGCGGAAATCACCTTTGAGGCAAATCCCGACTCCATATCCGACAGACTGCTCCGTCGCCTTCGCAGCGAGGGCTTTAACCGCGTGAGCCTGGGCGTACAATGCGACAACGATGAGATTCTCAAAAAGCTTGGCAGGCCGCACAACTATGCCCAGGTGGTAGCCGCTGTGCAACGGATACGGAAGTTCAAATTCAAGAATCTGTCTTTGGACTTAATGTACGGTCTACCCGGTCAATCCCTGCAGGATTGGGAGCGCACGCTCACCAATGTGCTCAAACTGCAACCGGAGCACATCAGCTGTTACGGCTTAAAGGTCGAAGAGGGTACACCGCTTTATGAATATCAGGAATACTGCAATTTGGCAGATGACGACACCCAGGCGGATATGTACTTATCGGCAATCGAAATTTTGCGCCAGCATGGCTACCGCCAATATGAAATATCCAATTTCAGCCGCAAGGGTAATGTATCCCGCCACAACCTGAAATATTGGAACTCCGAGCCCTATTTAGGCTTTGGTCCAAACGCAAGCTCCGATTTTGGCGGCAGTCGTTTCACCATCGTTCGCGATTTGTAAGCCTATATCGAGGGTATTCGTCATGGTGGGCAGGTCCTGCAGGAGGTGCAGGAGATTGCCTCGCGTGAACGGGCAGGCGAATATCTGATGCTACGCCTGCGAACAACCGCAGGCATTGACCCGAAGGTATACGAACGACGGTACCTGTTGCCGTTTGCACCGTTGGAGAAATGTCTAATGGAATACAAAGAGAAAGGGCTGGCGGTCAAGACCTATGACGGGCGCTGGCACCTAACGCCCAACGGCTTTTTGGTATCCAATAACATCATCTCCAACCTTTGGCTCATTCAAGAAAAAAATTGACAAACGGCGTGCTTTTGCGCGCCGTTTTCTAATTTCTCCTATGGAAAAGTAACACGCTATGTGCTATACTAATCAAAAGAAAGCAAAAGGGGGATTCGGTATGCTACCGGAGGCATTTTTAGCCAGAATAAAACGGCAGTTAGGTGCGCAGTACGCAGAATTTTTGCGCGCTTTGGAACGCCCGCGCGCTGTGGCGTTGCGCTTTAACCCCTTAAAGGGAGAAGCGCCCACCCTTCCCTTTGCGGGCGAGCAAGTGCCTTGGGAGCCGCAAGGCTATTATTATGACCCAAACTCCCGACCCGGTCTGCACCCCTACCACGAGGCAGGCGTATACTATTTGCAAGAGGCCAGCGCCATGTCGGCTGTTTCACTTTTAGACCCACAGCCGGGAGAACGCATTTGCGATTTATGTGCCGCCCCCGGTGGAAAAACCACCCAAATTGCCGGCAGAATGTTGGGTGAGGGCTTTCTGCTATGTAACGAGATTAACCCCAAACGGGCAAAAATTCTCAGCCGAAACATCGAGCGCATGGGTGTTGCCAACAGCTTGGTAACCAACGCCCATCCGGCAGACCTGGCAAGCAAATACCCCGCCTTTTTTGACCGCGTACTCATCGATGCCCCCTGTTCGGGTGAGGGTATGTTCCGCAAGGAAGAAGCGGCAATCACCGATTGGAGCCAAGAAACCGTAGAGATGTGCGCCCGTCGGCAGGCAGAAATTCTCCATTCCGGCGCGACCCTTTTGAAGCCAGGCGGTCGGCTGGTCTATGCCACCTGCACCTTTTCTCCCGAAGAAAACGAGCAGACCATTACGCAATTTTTGCAGACCCATTCGGAATTTGTGCGCGCAAGCGTAACGGCTCCCTGG
The DNA here is from genome assembly GCA_045576395.1 of Faecousia sp. Lineage (GTDB taxonomy): Bacteria > Bacillota > Clostridia > Oscillospirales > Oscillospiraceae > Faecousia. Next base: position 2,624 of record JAZNGK010000167.1, read on the forward strand.
TTTACCCCCGTGGAGGAAGGCACCTTTCGTCTGTGGCCGCATAAGCTGTTGGGTGAAGGGCATTTTGTGGCTGTTTTGAAAAAAACAGGTGGCGTGGAGCAGGAAGTGCAAACGGAAAAACCGGCACAGCTCCCAAAGGAATGGACCGCATTTGCACAGGATTTGGACATTCACCTGCCCCAAGGAAACGCCCTTTTCTTCGGACAAAGCCTATATTGGGCACCGCCCGAACTGCCCAGCCTGCGCGGTGTAAAGGTACTACGCCCCGGCTTGGAGCTGGGAGAAGTAAAAAAAGGCCGTTTTGAGCCGGCACACGCCTTAGCCTTATGGCTGAAAACCGCCTCACGCACAGAGAGTTTATCCCCCGAAAGCAACGAAATCAAGGCCTATTTACGGGGCGAAACCATAGAAAGTCAGACCCGTGGTTGGACCTTAATACAGGCCAATACCTTCTCTATCGGCTGGGGAAAAGGCGACGGAAAAGTGCTGAAAAACCACTATCCCAAGGGTTTGCGCCGATAAAAAGGAAGAAAATTGTCCTTTACATCAAGATAATCCTATGGTATAATTGCAAGGTGAGTGAATTTTTTGCAAGGAGTGAATCATCCTTGGTTAGATATGTCATTAACGGTAATCGTCGATTAGAGGGCACAGTAACCATCAGCGGTGCAAAAAATGCCGCTGTGGCAATCTTGCCTGCGGCGCTTTTGGTCAAAGGAAAGTGCCGTGTTGAAAATGTGCCGGACATCTCCGATGTGCGAATTTTATTGGCCATTCTTTCGGATATGGGCGCAGTAATTGAATACGAAGACGGCGGTACCGTCATTTTGGACTGTACCAATATCCATAGCACACACCCCAATCCGGACTTGGTGCGTAAAATGCGCGCGAGCTATTACCTTATGGGTGCGCTGCTCAGCCGATTCCACGAAGCCAATGTGGCATTACCGGGTGGTTGTAACTTTGCCGCCCGTCCCATTGACCAACATATCAAAGGCTTTGCCGCGCTGGGTGCGGATGTGGACGAAACGGAAGACTATGTCAAGCTAAAGCCCGGTCCCAACGGACTCTGCGGTGCCCGTATCAGCTTGGATGTCGTGAGCGTGGGCGCAACGGTGAATATCATTATGGCCGCCTGCCTGCTTCCCGGTAAGACCATCATAGAAAACGCCGCCAAGGAGCCGCACATTGTTGACTTGGCAAACTTCTTAAATACCATGGGCGCCCATATCTCCGGTGCCGGTACCGATACCGTAAAAATCTACGGTGTGGAACAATTGTGCGGTGGCACCTACGCCATCATTCCGGACCAAATTGAGGCAGGTACTTATTTGGCAGCCGTTGCCGCAACCGGCGGTAATGTGCTGGTGCAGAACATCATTCCCAAGCATATGGACTGCATCACCTCTAAATTGCAGGAAATGGGCGTTAAATTCGTCTATTACGATGATTCTGTACGCGTGATATGCGATGGCAAATTGCGTAGCACCACCGTAAAAACGCGACCCTACCCCGGCTTCCCCACCGATATGCAGGCGCAAATTTGCGTGTGTATGAGCATCTCCGAGGGTATCAGCCGGCTGACCGAAAGTGTCTATGAAACCCGCTTCTTCGGCTATTGCACAGAGCTTGCAAGTATGGGCGCAGATATTCTTATCAGCGGAAAAACCGCTGTTATCAGCGGTCGGGAATCACTCTACGGTGCGGTTGTTCGCGCTCACGATTTGCGTGCCGGAGCCGCGTTGGTAATTGCCGGACTTGCGGCCAAGGGAACAACGCAAATAGAGAACATCAGCTTTATCGAGCGCGGTTACGAACGGCTGGTCGAAAAAATGGTCTCCCTCGGCGCAGATATCAAACGAATTGAAGACTAAAAAATTTGGGTCGCTGAATTTTCAGCGACCCTTTTTGAATAAAGAAGCTTGCGTAATTATTCCTGCTTTAGAAAATCGTCGGGATTTACCGGCTCTCCATCACAGGTAACGCCAAAGTGGATATGGTCGCCAATGGCGCTTTCCATCAATGCCGTATTGCCAACCGTACCGATGACTTGACCCACCGTTACCGCATCACCCGGCTTTACCGCAACCTCCGTATCAAGGCTTGCATACTTGGTGGTGTAGCCGTTTGCATGGCGAATCACCACCGTCATACCCATCGCCTCGTCATCGTAGACCGTATAGACCTCTCCGTCAGCGGCGGCACAGACCTGTGTGCCTGCCTCGGCCGCGATGTCAATCCCGTTGTGGACACGCCAATCGCGCGTGGTCTGGTTATAGGTCAAGCTATCCATGGCATACACCGCCACAGTCTGACCCTCCAAGGGTGATACCGTTTTCATAGGGATTTTCGTATCGACAGAATCATTTGGCTGAACAACGAGGGAGCCATCGGGATTGGTGGCAACCACCGCTTGGTCATCCAAGTGGCTGCCCAGCGTTTCCCCGTTTGCGGAATCGTTGGGCTTGTCAGCGTTTCTGTAATAGAGGAATCCGGAGATTCCGATGGCAGCGGCACACAGCACTAGGGCTATGTAGTAGCCCTTCCCGCTTACGCTGCCGGTAAACTTTTTCTTGCTCATAAACATAAGCACCTCCGAAACTCATTATTACCAACATTTTCTATCTTATACCATAATTTAGAAAATTCCTTTTACCGACATAACGCAAAAGCGCACTGCCTTTGGGCAGTGCGCTTTGTCAATTATACTTACTGTAAATGTGCCTCATTGATGAGAATGTGCACATCGTCAAGCTGTTTTTGAGAAACGGCGGTCGGTGCGTCCATCATCAAATCCTGCGCGGTCTTATTCAAGGGGAAGGTAATAACCTCGCGAATAGATTCCTCACCGGTCAGTAGCATCACAATGCGGTCAACACCGGGCGCCGCACCTGCGTGGGGCGGCGCGCCATAGGTAAAGGCGTTATACATAGCCGGGAATTTGGCCTTCACATCGTCTTCGCCCAAGCCGACCATTTGGAATGCCTTAACCATAATCTCGGGGTCGTGATTCCGAACCGCACCGGATGCGGTTTCATAACCATTCACCACCAAGTCATATTGGTCAGCATTGATGGCAAGGAGCTTTTCGTTATCGCCCTCGGCATCGAGCAGCGCCTGCATGCCGCCCTGCGGCATAGAGAACGGATTGTGGCAGAATTCCAGCTCACCGGATTCCTCACCCATCTCATACATCGGGAAGTCCACAATCCAGCACATCGCGTACTGCTCTTCGTCAAAGTGGCCTGCAATCCGCTTGCCCATCATATTACGAATCACACCGGCAGTCTTCTGTGCCGCCAATTTCTTGCCGGCTGCCATACACACAAAGCTACCGGGCTTGAGCTTCAGCTTCGCGGTCAAGGCTTCGGCATAATTCGTCAGGAACTTGGCAACGCCACCGGTAAACTGACCGTTCTCATCTACCTTAATCCAGCAAGCCTTGTTGCCGGTCTGCACTTCCACATCGGCAAGCAGTTTGTCAATCCACTTACGACCCTCGGTAAAATCATCGACGGCAACCGCTTTGACGGTTGCATTTTGGAAGGGGCCGAATTCACATCCCTGTACCTCTGCGGTAATGTCCTGCACTTCCAAATTGATTCGCAGGTCGGGCTTATCCGAGCCATAGCGTTCCATCGCCTCGTTAAACGGAATGTGGCGGAACGGCGCTTGGGAAACGCGCTTATACTTGCCAAACTTCTCAAACACAGGTGTGAGCACCTCTTCCAAGGTGGTCAGCACATCATTTTGGGTGGCAAATGACATTTCCATATCCAACTGATAGAACTCGCCGGGCGTACGGTCTGCACGGGCGTCCTCGTCGCGGAAGCAGGGTGCAATTTGGAAATAACGGTCAAAGCCGGAGGTCATCAGCAATTGCTTAAACTGCTGGGGCGCTTGCGGCAACGCATAGAACTTGCCGGGGTGATTTCTGGCAGGCACCAGGAAATCTCGCGCACCCTCGGGAGAAGATGCTGTCAAAATAGGTGTGGTAATCTCCAAAAAACCCTTTTCGGTCATCAATCGACGCAGCTCCGCAACCACCTGACAACGCAAAATGATATTGGACTTCACCGCAGGATTCCGCAAATCAAGATACCGATACTTCAGTCGCACATTCTCATCGGCATCGCGGCTTTTGTTGATTTCAAAGGGCAGCGCGTTATGAATACACTTACCCAGCACCTTAATTTCGGTGGGAACCACTTCAATTTCACCGGTAGCCTGCTTGAGGTTCTTGCTCTCGCGCTCGCGTACGACACCGACTACGGAAATGGTGGTTTCCTTATTCAGACCCTTAATGGCCTTCATCATATCTTCCGTTTCAATCACCACTTGGGTTGTGCCGTAAAAGTCCCGAAGCACCACAAAGGCAAAGTTTGCGCCGACTTCTCGAACATTCTCCATCCAACCGACGATGGTAACGGGTTTTCCTGCATCAGCAAGCCTTAGCTCACCGCAGTTATGCGTTCTGGATTGCATCATATACAAAATCCCCTTATTGGTTAATTTATCGGTTTATTTTCTCACAAAATCCGAAAAATGTCAATCATCTGTTCCGCAAAGAAGCGAAAATGGGCAACGAAAAAATTCCCACTTCCGCATTTTTCACAAAATTCAATACAGAAAGGCTTTTTTTATGTGAATACTATGAAAAGTTGATTTTTTTACAATTTTTTGATTGATTTTACCGCACTTTTATCATACAATAGTTGGGCAACCCGAAAAAACAGGCTTGAGGTGAAAAAGGATGCTGAATATCGTGCTGGTGGAGCCGGAAATTCCCCAAAATTGCGGTAATATCGCGCGCACCTGTGCCGCCACCGGCTGTCGTTTGCATCTGATTCGACCTTTGGGCTTTGACATTTCGGAAAAGGCAGTCAAACGGGCAGGTCTTGACTATTGGAATCTGGTCAATGTGCAGGACTATGAAAATTTAGAGGACTTCTTCTCTAAAAATGATGTCCGCCAAATGTGGTGTTTATCCACCAAAGCGCCCAAAAGCTACACAGAAGCTACATACGCAGACGACTGCTACCTGTTCTTCGGCAAGGAAACCAAAGGACTGCCCGAGGCTTTTCTTTCCGCGCACTATGATAGCTGTGTCCGAATTCCCATGCGGCAGGAAGCGCGCAGTCTGAATTTAAGTAACGCGGTGGCAATCACCGTATTTGAAGCCTTGCGGCAGTTGGATTTTCCCCACCTGCAGAACTTCGGCAATATGAAAAAACAACCAATTACGGAGGAATATCTATGAACTACAACAAGAAGTCTATTGAAGACATCGAAGTAGCCGGCAAGCGCGTGCTGTGCCGTTGCGACTTCAATGTTCCCACCAAGGAAGGTAAAATCACTTCCGACAAGCGGATTGTAGCCGCCCTGCCCACCATCGAGTACCTCGTAAATAAGGGCGCTAAGGTGATTCTGTGCTCCCACATGGGCAAGCCCAAGGGTGAATGGAAGCCCGAGCTGAGCCTGAAGGTCGTAGCTGACCGCCTGTCCGAATTGCTGGGCAAGCAGGTGATTATGGCCACCGATGTAGCCGGTGAAGACGCCAAGGCCAAGGCCGCGGCTCTGGGCAACGGTGATGTGATGCTTCTGGAAAACACCCGTTACGAAAAGGGTGAAACCAAGAACGATGCCGAGCTGAGCAAGGCATTTGCCTCTTTGGCTGACATCTTTGTAAACGATGCTTTCGGTACTGCGCACCGCGCGCACGCATCGACTGCCGGTGTTGCTGACTATCTGCCTGCAGTATGCGGTTACCTGATCCAGAAGGAAATCGAAGTGATGGGTAAGGCTCTGGATGATCCGGCACGTCCCTTCGTAGCCATCCTGGGCGGCGCAAAGGTTTCCGACAAGATCGGCGTTATCAACAATCTCCTTGAGAAGGTTGACACCCTTATCATCGGCGGCGGGATGGCTTACACTTTTGTCAAGGCTACCGGCGGCGAAATCGGTGCAAGCCTGCT
>JAZNGK010000168.1:0-2128 GCA_045576395.1 Faecousia sp.
CGCTGCCCTGGTATCCGCGCACGGCGGCAGCAGCCATCTCTCCGTTGAGGTACACATCCTCGCCGTAGCTCTCCCACTGGCGGCTCCATAGCGGGTTGCGTCCCAGGTCCATCACAGGTGAGTATACCCACGGTATGAGGCATGCGCGGCTCTCGTAGGCCGATACCTCATTCACGCGGTGCGGTATGTCGCGGTTGAACGATGCCGCCTGTCCCACCTCCTGCGGGTACAGTGTGGCGCCCCACGTGTAGCTCGCCCCATGTATCTGGTCCACGCCATAGATCTGCGTCACTCCGCAGGCCTCCATCGAGCGATGGTTGAGCGTGCGTATCAGCCTTGCCCACGACTCGGGAGTCTGTGCCAATCCCAGCGGCACGTTCAGTATGCTGCCCACCTTGTAGCGGTCTATCACCTTGGCCACTGCCTCCTCGTTGAGCACCACGGAGTCGCGGTGCCGGTTGTCGGTGACGACGTCGATGGTGAGTTCGCACATCTGTCCCACCTTCTCCTCCAGCGTCAGCTTGCGCAGCGTGCGCTCCACCTTGGCTTCCAACTTCCTGTCGTGCGGTATGGCCGGTGCCACCCCCTGTGCCACCACTGCGGTAGCCAGCAGCATCCGTGCTGCCCATAGCAAATGTCTTTTCATCGCGCGTGTGTATTGTAAATGGTCGTTAAAGATATTCCCTACAAATGTAAGGATTCTATGTAAAAGATGCAATATGTCTTGCAGACAATTTTTGAATGTGTCGGGACCGATGGACAGATCCTTTTAAGAGTATTTTACGAAACGCAGAAAAATTCTGTACAAAAATTTTGTAGCATATTGGTAGGCAAACCCTGCGGTTTACTTACGCGGTGTTGAAATCGGAAGTATAGACTTCCCCAAGTCAAAAACTTATTAACTCAAAAACTCACGTTTCGCTAACTTCTTGCATTTTCCTAATGCCTCATGGCTGCGTTCTTTTTGTTCGCTTTGGGGATTGGGCGGAAAGATTGCAAGGATTCACCTATTCCTTTTCTTTTACGAACAACTCGTAGGTTTCCGCCAATGGGTTATAAAGGAAATATATTGCAGATTGGATCTATTTTACCGAAGAAATAAAGCCAAATTACCGAAAAATATGATGCCAAATTACCGAAAACAAGAAAAAACTACGCGCTATTTTGATGGTCTATCCATTGCGACAGCAGAACAGCATTAGGTTTAGGTCCTGCCAACCAAATTGATACCGCACGTATGAAAGCACCTGCTTTCAAGATGATATTAACGGCAACAAGCGAACATGCCTGTCGCCGTCCTGAAGATGGTATTTATATTGTTCCAATAGGATGTTTGAAGCAATAAAGAATGCTATTGAGACCTGAATGTCGCTACCCTACTGCCTTTGAAGGAGTTCCTGGCAATGTGGTTAAAATAAAGATTGACATCGTTCCATAATTCACCCAGCAATTTGTTCCTTTGTAAGTAACATAAGTTGTAATTTTAGATTTGGACACCCAAAATTACGAACTTGTCAGGACTGGCCAAACATGGCCGGTCCTTTTTTACTACTTAATCGAGACACACTTTTTGAAACAGTATCGTTATCCGTAAACTTAAAACAGCCTTCACTGTATGCTCTCAAAATACGACCAACCTGAAAACACGAAAAAGCTGCTATCTTTTCAGATAACAACTTCTCTTTCGGAGTGGTGCCACCAGGAAATGAATTTTATTTCTAAATGGCTCTATATCTTCGTGTTAAAGAATCGCAACAAACGTAATCTCCCGCTATTGCTCCACCTGATTTCTGCACCATTTTGCAGTGTCTCGCAGAGTCAAGTTCCTACTTTGATGCAAAGGTAGTGCAAGCCGAGAGAAGAACAAAATAAATGAGTTTATTTTTTATTCCGAGGCGCCGCCTACCTTCGGCGAAGCCAAAGGTAGTGCTTTATTTTGAAATACAAGCGGATGCACTAAAATTTTGCTCCATCTCAGTTCGGAATCCCTATTACTGTCTTCTGTTAAGATTGTTAAAGGCATCAATCAGCAAAGATATGCCATCAATTACAGTCATTGTTCCGTGTTTGACTATCTGCTGATGACACTCTTCAATTTGCCGTTGACATTCAACAGCAAGATTATATT
>JAZNGK010000169.1:0-8398 GCA_045576395.1 Faecousia sp.
GACCCGCTATGTATCTCTGGGATCTGTCTTGGCGGCGCTGGCCTTTGTGCTGGGTTTTACACTGCTGCATCGGGATAATCTGTTGGTGGTGCTGAGCAGTCTGTTTATGGGCGCGCTTACTGTTTTTATGCACAGAGGAAATATCGCGCGTCTTATGAAGGGCGAGGAGCGGAAGACAGATCTTTTCAAAGCAGGAAGATAAATAAAAAACGCCATTGCATAACGCAATGGCGTAATTATGTGCGGAGAATCAGACGGCACGCTCAACCTTGTTGGAACGGAGGCATCTGGTACAAGCGTACACATGGCACGGAGTACCGTTCACAATGGCCTTGACCCGCTTTACATTGGGCTTCCAGGTTCGATTGGAACGTCTGTGGGAGTGGGAAACCTTAATACCAAAGGTAACGCCCTTGCCACAATAATCACACTTCGCCATTCTACTGCACCTCCTATCTGCATAATAGATCAATTGAATTACGCCATAAACAGGCGCCTAGATATGATAGCAGAGTTTTTGCCAAAAAGCAAGTGTTTTTTTGTATTTTTTTTGATTTTCAAAATATTGTTGCTATTCTGCCTTGTGGCAGTTATAATATTTCCAAAGAAATGCCCAAAAGAGGGAGTGGTAACGATGTTCCATGTGTATAGTGTACCTTTGACTACCTTGGTTAAGGAATTTGAATTAGAGGTTGCCTATCAGGCAAGCGATTATGAATCCATTCAGCTGACGGTTGCGGATGTAGCAAGACCGGGCTTGCAGCTTGCAGGCTACTTTGACCACTTTGAGCCTATGCGATTTCAGGTAATGGGTAATGTGGAAATCAGCTACCTGCAAAAGCTCTCGGAGGCGGAGCGCGTGATGACCCTCGACCGCTACTTTGCCTATAAATTTCCTGCCTTGCTGGTAACGCGATATAACCCGCTGGACCCCGTATGTCTTGAGCTTGCGGAGAAACACAATATTACCATTCTCCGTTGCCATGAAACTACCAGCAACATCGTATCGGCAATCATAGCCTATTTGTCAGCGGAGCTTGCACCGAGAATTACCCGTCATGGCGTGCTGATGGAGGTATATGGCGAGGGAATCCTCTTGTTGGGTGAGAGTGGTATGGGCAAGAGTGAGGCGGCTGTGGAGCTTCTCAAACGCGGACACCGTTTGATTGCGGATGATGCGGTGGAAATCCGCAAGGTTTCCGGAAGTAAGCTTCTCGGCACAGCGCCCAATCTCATTCGAAACTATGTAGAATTGCGCGGTATCGGCATTGTGAATGTGGCAAAGCTGTTTGGTATGGGCGCTGTTAAATCGGAAAATGAAATCAATCTTGTGGTAAATATTGTGCCTTGGAAAGAGCGTGAGGCGTACGACCGCTTGGGCTTAGAGGAGCAATATATGGAGATTTTGGGCGTACAAGTGCCGATGAATACCATTCCTATTACACCGGGTCGAAATTTGGCGGTGATTTTGGAAGTTGCCGCTATGAATAACCGTCAGCGCAAGATTGGCTATAATCCGGCTAAGGAGTTTACTGAGCAGATTGACAGCCACTTTAAGAACAATCTATAATCGGAGCAAAGCATGAAGGAATTTACTATTGGTCCCAATGACAGCGGTCAACGGCTCGACCGGTTTTTAAGTAAAGCGGTTCCGTTACTGCCCGCATCCTTGGCGCAGAAGTATATCCGTATCAAGCGCATTAAGCTCAACGGTGCGCGTGCAGAACGCGATAGCCGCTTGGCAATCGGAGATGTTCTGCAACTGTATATCAACGATGAGTTTTTTGAAAAGCCAAGGGAGGATAATGCCTACTTGACGGTGGCATCACCGAAGCTGAATATTGTGTATGAAGACGAAAATATCCTGCTGGCTGATAAGCGACCCGGCTTGGCGGTACACCCCCATGACGGCGCGGAGTACGGCAGAACGCTGATTGACCATATTCAGGCCTATCTCTATCAAAAGCACGCGTGGAGTCCCCATGGGGAAAATGCCTTTGCGCCTGCCTTGTGTAATCGGATAGACCGTAATACGGGCGGCATTGTGATTGCCGCAAAAAATGCGGAAACGCTGCGAATCCTCAATCAAAAAATTAAGGATAGAGAGCTGGATAAGCGCTATTTGGCAATTGTGGAGGGTATTCCAAAGCCTGGTAAGGGCACCTTGAAGGGTTACCTTTTTAAGGATGCAAAAAAGAATCGCGTGTTTGTGAGCGACACCCCGCAGACGGGCGCAAAAACCTGCCAGACCAATTATAAGGTGCTGGCAAGCACCAAGGACTTGTCCTTGGTGGAGTGTGAGCTGATTACAGGGCGTACGCACCAAATTCGCGCCCAATTTGCCCACGCAGGACACCCACTCTTGGGCGACGGCAAATACGGTAAGCTGGATAAGCGGTTTGACAGAACTTATCAAGCGCTCTATTCCTATAAGCTGACCTTTCAATTTACCTCTGATGCAGGCTGCCTTTCTTATTTGAACGGAAAGTGCTTTCAAGTGGAGAATGTGGATTTTGTAAATGCATATTTCCCGGATGTGAAGATAAAATAAAAACCTCGGAGAACACGCTCCGAGGTTTTTGTGTGTTTGCAATTAGCCTTCGAAATCGGCTTCCTCTGCCTGAACTGCCATTTCGTCGCAGCAGTCATCACCGCAGCAACAGCAATCTTCCCAACAGATGGTACTCAGCAATCTCTTTGCCCAAGCTACAATTCTATCGCCATAGGTAGCAGCCACATAGATGGCACCGGCAATTGTAACCAACGCAGCCAAAACTTTGAAAAATGTTTTCATAATATAACCTCCATTCAAGATTATTCTAAATTCAGTATAACCATTATGACGCGAAAAAGCAATAAAAATTTACACATATCCGTACATTCCGCGGATACTGACCTCTCCGGAAGTAACGATTTTCTCCGTTCCGTCGGAAAAATGCACCAAAAGGCCACCGTTTTCGTCTAAATCCAAGGCGGTTCCATAGGCTGTACCGTCTTCTTGCAGGAGCATAATCTCTTGACCCAAGGTGATACAGCGGTTGCGGTACGCGTTCATAAGCTGTGTTTTTTTGGAAAGAAGCACTTGGTCCATCGCGTAAAGCGCATCGACCAAAGCGCCTGCCAGACGGGCAGGGGAACAGTCGGTACAGGTGATTTCGCGGATAGAGGTTGCAATGCCTTGCAGTTGCGCAGGAAAGTCCACATTCTGCTGTCGGCAGTTGATGCCGATGCCTATAATGGCGTAGTCCACAGAGCCGTCTTTCTTAAGACCAAGCTCTGTGAGAATACCGCCCAATTTTTTCTTGCCGTAGACCAAATCGTTGGTCCATTTGATATCCGGGCAGACTCCGCTTGCCAGCTCCACAGCCTTGCAACTCGCCAGCGCGACGGCACAGGTTAGGTGCATCAATTCCGCAGGCAGACAGTTGGGCCTTAAAATGACGGATAGATACACGCCCATATCTGCAACAGAGGAAAAACTGCGTCCCATACGACCGCGACCGCTTGTCTGTTCTCCTGCAATCAATACTGTGCCATGGGGTGCGCCATCTTTGGCAAGCGCTTTTGCGCGCGTGTTGGTAGAGTCCAGCGAATCATACCAATACAGAGTGTCCCGCCAAGGACACTCTGTACGCAGGTTTGATAAAATTTCGTTTTTCATAGATTAGTCAATATCGCGCAGGACTTCTTCGGGTGGTGTATCCAATTGCTCCGGACGGTAGAGAATCCGCTTAAAATGCTTGAAGAAAGCTGCGTAATAAAAACCATCGACAATCCGTTCGTCCATGGAGAATTTGAAATCCAAATACTTTTTCTGCACAATAGAACCGTCTTCTTGTACTTCTAATGCGCGGCGCTTGCAACCAAAGGAACAGAAAACGGGCAGATTACCGAAATCGTACAGATGGTGATAGATAGGGGGGATGCCTAAACTGCCCATTGAGGTGAAGAATACACTTCCGTGGAACGGGCTGACTTCCAGCAGGAACTTGGGCAACAGTCCGAAATAGTCAAGTGTTTTAATTACCCAAACGAGGAATTTCAGAAGCACACCGGGAATTAAGTTAAAGGCTTGCGCAATGTTGTCAAAGCTGGAATCCAATGGCGTATTCTTTACTTCCTCAATTGCTGCGTTTACTTTGCGATATACATCATCAGCTGTGTCTGTGGGTGCCAAATGTACTTTAATCAGGCTTTCGGGAGAGGTAGATGTCATTTCTTTTTTGATAGTCATGCAAAATTGAATATCATCGCCATGTGTATAGATTTTTTGTCCGGAGATGAAGCGATTCAGTCCGGGATATTTACACAAGGCTCGACAGTAGCAAGCCAGCAGGACATGCATAAGACCAAAGGAAGTCATACCTTCCCGCCTTTTTTGACGGATGTATCGTTCTATATTTGAAATCTCAAAGGATTCGTTGAATAAATTCATCGAGGTGCAACGGGTAACCATGATATACGGTGAAACCTGATTCATGGGCGGCTCTGTACGAATCCGACGTCCGTCCGTACGGTCGCCCCAAGTGGGGTGGTACTCGCCTGCGGGGTGAATACGAATGGCCAATATCACCAAAATCAATCCCAAGGTCATCCACGCATCGGGCAATAGGTGATAAAGTGCCTTCCAATTGGCAGAAAGTACAGCCTCACGATTTAAGTACAGCAGGGCGGCAAGGGGGAATGCCGCGATGGGTAAAATCAAGGAGGTGGCCGCTATTTTACCGCAGGAAACTTGGGTATACAGCACAGCACCAAACAAAAATGCGATTGCAAAAAGTGTGCCGATGAGCTTGTCAAAGCTTTCGAAATCATAGCCGAAAAATACAAAGGTGTAGTAAATGAAAATCATCCATACAGGAATTGCGGTTTTGTAAAATCTTTCCTTGCCGCTCAGTAAGCAGATGAGTCCGTACAGCAAAGTTGCTATAATTGGCAGAACGATTTGGCTCCACATATCGGCACCTTTCACACCGACAAAAAGAACGCGGGCCACTGCCGAACAAACCATGCAAAGGACCACCAGCCATGTCAGAACGCTTTTTGCGCTGACATAAAAATGTGTTCTCTTTTCCATACGCGTTTATTATAGCAAATGCGACAGCAATTCGCAATAAAAAATTCAAAATGACACAGAAAAGATATTCCAAAGAAAAATAAAAGAAAACCTTGCGTTTTCTTTGGCTTTCTAGTATAATAAATTGAATTATTTTAACTTTCTGACAAGGGGTTTTTGCTGTGTATTTGAAAAGTTTAGAGGTGCAGGGCTTCAAGTCCTTTCCTGATAAAACCCTCATTCGCTTTGGTGATGATATTACCGCCATTGTAGGCCCGAACGGCTCGGGTAAATCCAATATTTCCGATGCGATTTTGTGGGTTATGGGTGAGCAAAGCACCAAGACCCTTCGCGGTGCGAAAATGGAGGATGTTATCTTCGGTGGTACCCAAAAGCGGGCCGCGGTTGGCTTTGCCGAGGCGACCCTCACGCTGGATAATTCCGATAGGGCGCTTCCTTATGATTCCGATGAAGTGATGATTACGCGTCGGTATTATCGTAGCGGTGATAGTGAGTATTATATCAATAAGCAGTCTGCCCGTCTTCGCGACATCAATGAGATGTTTATGGACACAGGTTTGGGCAAAGAGGGCTATTCCAATATCGGACAGGGCAGGATTGATGAAATTTTGTCCTTAAAAAGTGCGGACAGACGCGAGATTTTCGAGGAGGCGGCAGGTATCTCCAAATACCGCCACCGCAAGGAGGAAACCGAACGGAAATTAGCCCATACGGAAGATAATTTAATGCGTATCGGGGATAAAGTTTCGGAGCTGGAATTGCAGCTGGAGCCGTTGCGTGTCCAATCGGAAAAGGCAACTAAGTATTTGGCGTTGCGTGATGAATTGCAGGGCGTTGAGGTTGCGGTTTGGATGGACAGGCTGGAAAAGCTGTCAGCAGACGCAAAGAAAGCAGAGGAGGACTATACCTCTGCAGCCTTTGTGCTTCAGCAAGCGCATGAGGATTTGGACAAGCTCTATCGCTCTGCCGAGCAGATGGGTGCAGACCTGCGCCATCAAAACAGCACAGTAGATACCCTGCGTGAGCAGGTTTCGCTTTTAGAGGGAACGCATCAGCAGATTGAAGGGCAGATTGCCCTTTTGCAGAGTACAATCGAGCATAACCAAGAGAATATCCGTCGCAGTCGCGAGGATTTGCAGGGTCAAGAGAGCCGCAGTAGCGGCATTGCCGCCCAGCTGGAGCAGGCAGGTATCCGCATCGCAGAGATTGACGGTGCTCTGTCCCAAAAGACAGAAGAATTGGCACAACTGCAAAAACAGCTTATGGCGATGACTGCCGATGCCCAGGGCTTAACCCGTCAGTTTATGGAGCTTCGTACGCGTGAAGTGTCGCTGACAGGCGATTTGGCTACGCGTGAGGCGGATATTAAGTCTATGGACGCCAATATGGCAGAGAGCGATGCGCGAATTAGCCAAATTCAAACAGACCTGCAATCGGGAGAAGACCGCGCCCAAGAGGCAAGACAACAGCTCTTGGACAGTCAAAAACATCTGCGTCGTGCCCAAGAGGAGGTTACGGCTAACAACAATTCCATCGCAGGCTATACCTTGCGCCAAACGGGTCGTGTAAAACGACGCGATGAATTGGCACAGCAGGTGCAGACCTTGCGAAATCAGCTTGATACTGTTTCTAACAAAGCACGCGTGTTTCGCGCGATGGAGAAGGATTTTGACGGCTACCAAAAGTCTGTTCGGCAGGTTATGCAGGAGGCAAAGCATGGCGCGCTTAAAAATGTCCATGGCCCTGTTTCCCAGCTGATTCGTACCAATGACAGCTATACCGTTGCCATTGAAATCGCCTTGGGCGGTGCAATGCAACAGATAGTGGTCGATAATGAGCAGGACGGAAAAGCGGTGCTTTCCTTCCTAAAGCGCACCAATGGCGGACGGACAACCGTATTGCCGATTTCTGTCATTGAGGGCAGAAAGCTCAAGGAGAACGGTTTGGAGAAATGCCGTGGCTTTGTGGGAATTGCCTCGGAGCTGATTCAATTCGATGCGCCTTATCGGGGCATTATGGAAAATCTCTTGGGTAGAATCGTTGTCGTGGAGAATATGGATGCCGCGCTTGCGATGGCAAAGCAGTATGGTAACCGCTTCAAAATCGTTACCTTGGACGGACAGGTCGTGAATCCCGGTGGTTCTATGACAGGTGGCTCTGTGAATAAAGAGGCAGGTATATTGAGTCGTGCCAATGAATTGGAAAAACTGACCAAGCAGGAAAAGGACCTAACGGAAAAGCTGCAAGCGCAGGAAGTGGAATTCCAAGAGGCGCGCAGACTTGCCGACCAAGTGGAATTTGAGCTAAATGCTGCCAAAGAGCAATTGCAGGAGGCAGAAAAGCAGGTACTTACCGCGGAGGGCCTTGTGCGCCAGCACGAAATTTGGTTGCAGGCAATTTGCGATGCCAAGGATGCCGCTACCCGTGAATTGGAAAGCCTGCAAAAGCGCAAAGCTTCCGATAAAGAACAGCAGTCCGCAATCTATGCGCAAATTGAAATCTTCACCGCACAGCTGGCGGAAACGCGTCAGCAGATTGCTGCTTTGGAGGGTACACAATCCGAGGCGGATAAGGCGGTGGCTGTGATTACCGACCAAATCAATCTCCTGCGCACCGATACTGCCGCGTTGGAGGCAGAACGCGCCACAGCCAATGCCCATATTGCGGATTTGCGTGTGCTACAGGCGGCAACCGAGGGCGATAAGAGCAAAAAGCTTGCAGATATTGATAGCATCTTATCTGAAAATGCGCGCTTGGATGAAGAAATCGCAAAGCAACAGCTCCGCCAGCAGGACAATTCCGCGGAAATTGCAAGAGTGCGGCAGGCTATGCAAGACGGCTTGCGTGAATACGCCCGTATGGAAGCGGAAAAATCCAAGGCAGAAGGGGATATTCAAGAGAAGAATAAGTCCATTCTCACCATGGAGCGCACTTGTGCATTACTCGAAAACAAGAAGGAAACCACAGTTATCGAAGAGCGCAACACGATTGACAAGCTGTGGGATACCTACGGTTTAACACCGTCAACTGCGGAAGAAAAGCGCGGAACAATCGAATCGGTGGCGGCAGGCAATCGTCAGATTGCGGAGCTAAAGCGGAAAATTTCCGCGTTGGGCACACCGAATTTGGGCGCAATCGAGGAATATGCCCGTGTCAATGAGCGCTACACCTACCTGACAGAACAGCGCGATGATGTGCTGGGCGCAAAGAAGGACTTGGAGGGCATCATCAAGGAAATCACCCAGCAGATGACGGACATTTTCGTTGGGGAATTTGCCAAAATCAACGAGTACTTCGGCAAGGTCTTTGAGGAGATGTTCG
>JAZNGK010000170.1:0-2679 GCA_045576395.1 Faecousia sp.
GCATGGGAATCGATGTCATCGGCGGAAGCGCCCAACGCGAGGCGTTTGTGCAACAGGTAATTTCCGCAGTGCAGAATAAAAGCAAGGGCAGAGTCCTGGACGAAGCCTTGAAGCGTCGGCAATTTGAGGTACTGCCTGCAGGCGGTTTGGAAGGCCGTACGCGCGCAATGCTCAAGGTGCAGGACGGGTGCGTGAATTTTTGCAGTTATTGCATCATTCCTTATACAAGAGGTCCTGTCCGTTCCGCGCCGATTGCGTTGGCGGTTGCACAGGCAAAGGCTTTGGCGCAACAGGGGTATAAGGAAATTGTGGTTACGGGCATTGAAATTGCCTCTTGGGGCGTGGATTTGCCGGAAAAGCCTGCCTTAACCGAGCTGTTAGAGGCGATTTGTAACGCGGTTAAGGATTTACGGGTACGGTTAGGCTCCTTGGAACCGCGGATTGTAACCGAGGAGTTCTGCCAAAGCTTGCAAAAGCTACCCAATCTCTGTCCGCATTTTCACCTGTCTATGCAATCCGGCTGTGATGCGGTGCTCAAACGCATGAAACGGAAGTACGACACTACCCGTTATTTGGAAAGCGTAATGCTTCTAAACCGCTATTTCCCCAACTGTGCCGTAACCACCGATATGATTGTGGCATTCCCCGGAGAAACCGAGGCGGAGTTTGCAGAATCGTTATCTTTCATTCGAAAGTGCGCCTTTGCGGATATGCACATTTTCCCCTATTCCCGTCGTCCCGGTACACCGGCAGACAAGATGGCAGGACAGCTGAGCAACGCTGTCAAGGAGGAGAGAAGCCGCCGCGCAATGGCGGTTGCCGCGGAAATGTCCGAGGCATATCGGCAAAATTTGGTGGGGACAACCGTTTCGGTGCTTTTCGAGGAGAAAGATGGGGTATACTATATAGGACATACCTCAAACTATATAAAGGTGTATGCAGAAGGTACGGATTTACACAACACCGTCGGACAGGTGATGCTGACCGCGGTGTATCGAGATGGGGTTTTGGGTAGACATTTGGGAAACAATGTGCTATACTAAACTATCCAATCAATGGAAAAAGGAGGCGTTGTCCTTTGAAATATTGGCGTGGATATTTGACAGCGGCAATCCTGCTGGCTTGCACTTGGGCGCTGCGGGAGTTTGCCAAGGCGCATGTTGTCTTGGTGGATATGATTTATCCCTATGTCAGCCGTATGTCCCAGGTTTTCTTGGCAGGCTGGAGTGGCGGTGTGTCATTTTGCGTATGGCAAATGCTGTTGCTGCTGCTGTTGGCGTTGGTGATTGCCAGCGCAGTGCTGATGATAATATGCAAATGGAATCCGATTCGCTGGGGCGGCTGGGTTTGCACGGTGATTGCCGCGGTGGTGTTTTTGAACACCGGTCTGTACGGCTTGAATCAATTCTCCGGCCCGTTGTCGGAGGATATTCGCTTGCAGGAAACGGATTATACGATTACAGAGCTTGAAAACGCCGCGATTTACTATCGCGACCAGGCCAATGCATTGGCAGACCAGGTTAGTCGGGACAGTAAAGGGAATGTTTCACTTGCTGACTTTGATACTGTGGCAAACCAAGCGGCAAAGGGCTTTGAAGCATTGGTGTATGAGCAGTCGCTGTCGGTCTTTGCCGGTCCTATGGAGCCGGTCAAGAAGCTCGGCTGGGCAGGTCGCTATACCGCACAGGGCGTTACCGGTGTAACGGTGGGGCTTACCGGTGAGGCGGCTGTGAATCCGCAGGTGCCTGCGGTGATGCTGCCGTTTGCTATGTGTCGGGAAATGGCGCGCAGAGCCAGCATTGTGATTGAACGCGATGCCAGCTTCGGTGCGTTTTTGGCGTGCAAAACCAATACAGATGTACACTTCCAATATGCCGGCTATCTTATGGGCTACCGCTACTGCCTAAAGGCATTGGAAACGCTCGATAGCGTAACCGATGCCGGTACCGCAGCACGCGTTGCCGCAGAAGAAAGCAAGCGCGTAACAAACGATATTGCGCTTTGCAACGCATTTTACGGTGATGGTGAGATGGCAGACGGAGATGTTTGCGATTTGTTCACCAGCTGGTATATTCAAGAGATTGTCCTGCCCTCTCAAGTGGAGGAAGAGGCGTTGTTTGACCCGATGGATAAGTCCCAGGTGGATTTGAGCGACCATCCCTATGCGTAGGAGAATGCTATGAAGAAGACCTTGTTAGACGGTCTGCCTCAGTTGGGGCTTTCCTTAAGCAACGAAACACAAGAAACGCTCTGCGCGTTTGGCGAGGCGGTGGTGGAGCAAAACAAGGTGATGAACTTAACCGCCATCACAGAGCCGACCCAAGTGGCAAACCTGCATTTGCTCGACAGCCTGTCCCTGCTAACGCTTGTGGATTTGGCAGGAAAACGCATGATTGATATCGGCTGTGGCGCCGGATTTCCCGGTGTGCCCGTCAAAATTGCCTGCCCGCAGGTGGAGCTGACGCTGTTAGATTCCCTGGGCAAGCGGATGCAATGGCTGGAAACGATTCTGCCGACGCTGGGTGTGGAAGCAACCTGCATCACTGCAAGAGCAGAAGAAGCGGTGATTGACCGACGGGAATGCTACGATGTTGCCACCAGCCGTGCGGTTGCCCGTTTGCGTATCCTGCTGGAGCTGACGGCGCCCTATGTAAAGGTCGGTGGCAGAGTGCTGGCTAT
>JAZNGK010000171.1:0-5058 GCA_045576395.1 Faecousia sp.
CGGGGGTGTACTCACTACCCACGGTACGCACGGATGCGGTGGCAGGGGACTTGAGCTGAATGTAGCCGTAAGTCAGCGTACTGCCGCCTGTGCCCGGAGAAATCACATTGTCGAATGTCATGCGGTCAAGCAGCAAAGAGCTGC
This sequence comes from Faecousia sp., assembly GCA_045576395.1. Lineage (GTDB taxonomy): Bacteria > Bacillota > Clostridia > Oscillospirales > Oscillospiraceae > Faecousia. The sequence goes on from JAZNGK010000171.1 coordinate 145, forward strand.
GACGGAACATATCAACGATTTGCTGGTCAACCTTGTCGGCCATGCCGACCTTTGCTTCTGCGAGTGTAATAGCCATAATAATTTACTTCCTTTCAAACTTTTCTAATAATGCGCCTGCCAGCGTGGCAGGACTTTTTGTTTCCTCCGACAACGCTGTGCCGGTACCCCTTGCGTATGGGGGTGGGGTTTCCGTTTGGAAGAGGTATCCGCAATCCTTTTTTAGGTTTTGAAGCGCCTCCTCCAACGCGGTCTGCTGATTTTCGCTGGTTTTGAGTGCATCTACATCCAAAAGTGCGGTGATTGCCTTGAGATTGCGACCCTTTGCCGACAGAACTGCCTTCTCCAAATTGTGGCCAAACACCAGCGTTTCCATTTCCTGCCGGTGGGCATCAACAGCTTGGTTGTACTTCTCCTGCCAGCTTTTGGTGGCATTCTCCTCCGCTTGGGCGAGCTGTTCTTTTAACGCGTCATAATCGGAAAAGCGCGCCTTTACAGCCTCAATATCCCGCCCATTCTCCGCCATAATGGCATCAATGACTTCCTTTGGCAGCGGTGTTTCCCCTACCGATAACCCTTGCAAAAATTCTCGTTTCATACATTCTCCTTCCTATTACGCTTTTTACGGGGTAGCATCCCGATGTATATGAAAAAAGCGACCCCCGGTCGCTTTCATCATCTTAATGCGGCATCAGCTTTTCTCTGATTGCCTGTTCGTCCTCACAGCTCAAACCAAATCGCCAAGCCAATGCCACCTCCGGCTTGAGCAGTCCCTTGGAAACCATTTCCATATAATCCGCCCAAGTCTTCTCCTGGTCATACAGCGTGCCGTTGCCCCAATCGAACGCGAGCTGACCGCACTCTTTTTCCGCAAAGCCATACAGCTCTGCCAGCACCTTGCAGAGCGCCAAGGTATCCTCTACCGCCCTCTGCCACATCTGCTGGAAGTCCATCACCGTCAACGAAAATTCTGCCGCGCTTGCGGTAATCTCCGTAGCCGTTCTCTCCTCCACATTGGCGTCCGACAGCATACCACGCTTCAAACCAATTACGCTCTCGACATTTCGCAGATATTCCTGCTTTCGTGCCAAATAGGATTGCTCACGCAGTTCGGGAGAAAAAATCGTCAGTCCCACCCGTTCGGGGTCCTCGTCCAAGCCCACAAACAGATGCGCCTGCATACCCAATTCCTTGTCCAGCAAATCCCGCGATGCAATAATGCGACTTTCACCGCGACTGAATTCCCCATTCATCTGCGCTTCATTTTGATTAATATTGCGAATCAAGCCTTCCGCGGCGGCATAGACCGAAACGCCATCGAAAGACCCGTCCACGCAATTGAGCATCGGTAGCTTCATTTCCGTCAAGCCAACGGAGAAAATCGGCTTTTCAAAGCAGTACGCCTCCGCCAAATCGCGATAAGCAGGCACATTCTGTAACGGCACCTGCATACCCAAATTCCGACCGTCGCGACTGCGGTAAAGCTGATTGGAAATCGTGAGGTAGCCGTTGCCGTCTACCGTTCTGCGCTCTAAAAGTGTGTAATAGTAGTTCCCTTCCACACATTTTTCCACCAACCCCACATCCGTCGGTCTGCCGTTTGCATCTCTGCCGAAAACCAGCATTTGATTTCTCGGCACCAAGGTAAACGAAAACCCTGCAGATGCAGGGCAGGGCTTGATATAACACGCACCGCCCACCAGCGCCAACTGCAGAGCCAACCGTTTTTTCTCATTTAAGCCTGCCAACAACGCCTCTCCGAAAGGCAGTTCGGCAGTCGCCTTGTACTCTCCGAATACGGCCTTGACAAGCTTGTTGACCACCGTATAGGGAATCCGTTGACAGGGGTCAGCGGTTTCGCTTCCCGTTGCATCGTAGTACATGGAAAACCACCGCGCAATCGCCCGACGCATCGGCGTGCTTGTCCTATCCCACGCGCCGAACGCCTGCTCGTAATTGTAAATGCTCATGCTTCCCCTCCTCGGTTAATAATGTGAATCCGCTTACTCGACCGCAGGCCTGCCTGCATACCGTCAATATAAGCCTCCAGCTTGTCAATTTTCTGTTGCAAAGCAAGATTTTCCCGTTCCAGCCGACGCTTGTCTGCCAAGAGCGTTTCCCTTGCCCACATGGGAAGAAATTGATTCTGTAACCACTTTTTCATTCAAAATTCCTTTCTTATTTCCTTGTTTCTGCGCAAAATTGTAGCGCAGAAATAGCGAATATCGTCCATGGCATGGTCGTTTTCCTTCACTACACGGTCGCATTCCCCATTCTCCTCCCAGCGATAAAGAGAAAACTCCCGTATGCTATCTCTGCACACCGGCATAAACTGTAACACGCCCTCACGAAGCAGGCTTGCAACCAAACGAATCCCTTCGAGCACCTCGTTTTTTGCCTTTCGCACAGAAAAGACCCCATGACTGCGAATGGTGGCGATAAAGGAAGCCGCTGACGGGTCAACCACCACCAGCTCCACCGGCAATCCACCTGCCAGCTCGACCAAGGCCTTGTGATACTCCTCATCGGTCAGCATCCTGCCGCTGTCGCGTCCGCTGTGAAAAAACTCCCGAATCCGTACCGCCTTGCCACCGGCAACACACCAAAGTCCGGCAGAAAAGGGATTGCGCGTACCGTAGTCCACAGAAATATAGTACCGACCGCCTGTTGGCATCGCCTGTGTGATGTGCCTGTCCGACTGAAAATCATATACCAGCCCCTCTGCCATACACCATTGTCCCAGCACATACCGCCGATAAAACGCGCCGGTATACATCGCCTCATACCGTCGCTTAATTGCCGGGTCTAAACCGGGATTGTCATCCATTGTGAAATGTAAATGCAGTAGATTCTTCTGCCTTGCCTTTTGAATCCACTCCTTATACAGCCAATGCTCCGGACCCTCCGGATTGCAGTTAAACCACATCTTAGACCCAGCCACAGAGCAACGGGCACACGCCTGTTCCACAAATGAACGGGGCATCAGCGCCACCTCGTCGAGCAAAACGCCTGCTAAGGTAATGCCCTGTATCAGCTTGTAAGCGCTCTCGTCCTGCCCGCCGAACAGATAATAGGTGTTGCACCTACCCTCGGCATTTTTCACCACCAGCTTGTTCTCGCTTCGATTTTCAGAAATCTCCACCACATCCCCCAGCCACTCGGTTAGGTTGCCGATAATGTTCCGTCGTAACGCGCCGATGGTCCTGCCACACAATCCGAAGCAACAGCCGTTGAAATTCGCCATACTCCACAGGAAAAACCCCGTAACCATACTCAAGGTCTTTCCCGAACGGATTGCCCCGTCGCACACGATGCCCTCGTAGCCCTTAAGCGCCGGACGATTCCACCAGGTCATCGCCAATATCTGCCGTTTACTGAAGCTCCGATACATCATCTGTGTCTACCTCCTGTCCGGTTGCCTGTAAAATCGCCTCTAGTAGATTGTTCTCACGCACATCTTCCTTGCTCTCCTTTCCCTCAAACAGACCAAAATGCTTGCCCAACAGCTCCAGCGCCTTCATCTTGTCGTAAAACTTCACCTTCACACCGGAGCTTGTCTTTTCAATCGAGGCAATTGATGCCCTCTGCAAGGGCTTCAGCCCCTCCTTAAGACGCACATCTCCGTCCTCAATCACCATACAATCCGGCACCCTTGCAAACGCAATTGCTGTCAGCTCTTGGATTATCTGTTTGGGAGAAACCTTTCTCCCTGCCATAACTGCCCCAGCATCTCCTCCTTTACATAAAAATAGCGGCGCATCGGAATGAACCGGTGCCCCGCTGTTTTTCACTTGTCTACTATCGGCACTATCATAATACCACAGAAAAACGGAAAAATCTTCCCAACATTTTACCAACCTTTTGAAATTGCATTTTCCAAAAAAATATGCTAAACTAATAAGAAAACCGCAAAACAGGAGAAAAAATGAAACTTTATTTGAAAATTTTAATCATTTTACTCATTTTAGGCGCGCTGTGTATAACTTTTGTGCTGGGCATCAATGCCTATGTGGTGCGCTCCACCGCAAAGCAGATTTTAGCGCCCGAATCTCTGAAATTTGACGATGCGGATTGCATTTTGGTCTTAGGTTGCGGTGTGCGTTCCAACGGGCAACCATCCCCCATGCTTGCAGACAGGCTCAAAAGAAGCATCGCCCTGTACGAAGCAGGGACTGCCCCGAAGCTTCTTATGAGTGGCGACCACGGTCAGCCCGACTATGACGAAGTCAACACGATGAAGCAGTACGCCATCGACCAAGGCGTTCCCTCTGCCGATGTGTTTATGGACCACGCAGGCTTTTCAACCTACGAGAGCCTCTATCGCGCAAAGGCAATATTTCAGGCAGAGAAAATCATCATCGTCACCCAAGAATACCACCTGCACCGCGCGCTCTATATTGCCAATCGGCTGGGAATGGAAGCCTATGGCGTTTCTGCCGATTACCGCGCATACAGCGGACAGCTACATCGGGATATTCGGGAAATCCTGGCGCGCAACAAGGATTTTCTAATGACCATTTTTAAGCCCAAACCCACCTACTTGGGCGAAGTTATCCCCGTCTATGGCAACGGCAACCTCACCAATGACTAATTACCACACTTGGCGCTCCCAGAGGGAGCGCCAAGTGTTTTCATTCTCTTCGATTCCCGTACGGAAAACAAAAATAAAAAGCTCAGTGCAAAGGCACTGAGCTTTTTATTGGTGACCCGTACAAAATTTCCTTTCCCAAGAACAATTACCGCAATGCGCTTTTCTGCATCGAAATTTCAGAATCTCCCCCGACCTTAAAAAGTGTCCCCCGGACACTTTTTCCCTCGCTTTGCTCGGACGGTCTCTTCGATTCCCGTACGGGAAATAAAAACAAAAAGCTCAGTGCAGAAGCACTGAGCTTTTTAAGTCGGATCGTAGCCATGTCG
>JAZNGK010000172.1:0-3176 GCA_045576395.1 Faecousia sp.
GCAGCGCAACGATAGCCCGATTCTATAAAAACAGGCTTTCCAAAATGGTCGCGAATGGTCTGTAGGTACGCAACCAACCGCGTATCAATCCGCGTCTGCTTGCAACAGCCCACGCCACGACAGTCAAATTCTCTTGCCCGAAAATGGGGGGACAGCTTTGTGCTGTCCCCTTTCTTATAAATGCTCTGCATGAAAAATCCTCCTTACTTCCATCGCCCTACCGCATAAAACGACACATTCACCGCAACGGTTTGTGCGGTGGGAGAATACAGATAAAACGCCTGCGTCTTGCTGCTTGTGCAACCGCTGAAATAGGAAACAAACACAGGATTTTGCGCTATGACATCGCGCACCGTTGCATGACAGTACGGCATCTGCACAAAGGTAAACACAGAGGGAAAATCAGGTTGAATCTCAGAGGCACTCTTATACAACGAACCGACCGCCTGCGTAATGGCGATGCTTCTAAAATCCTGCCGTCCCCAGCACTCTGCCACACCGCTTTCCCATATGCGATAGGTCCATATACCGCTTGTGCCCTGCGCAAGAATATAATCGAGCTCTGTGCCGCCGATTTTGAATGTGCCGTTGACATTGAAATCGTTCTCTCCCCAATCAAAGACAGGCAGCGCCTTGACTGTTTTTTCCGCTGTCAGAATTTCCTTGCAAGTATCGCCTGCCTTGACCTGTATCACATAGGTGCTGTGATAATCCAAGTCGGTTAGATTTACCGTTGCCGAATAGGTGCTGCCGATAATCGTGTGGGGCATATCTATCCAATCCGCATACACACCGTTTTGCGTTTTGATGCGATACCACACATTCATACTGTTATTCCTTGCACCAAAGGAGCCGTCGAAGTAATTACCGCTTACTTGAATGGTAAATTCCCCATTTACATTCGGCTTTGTGTCTGCGACATCGCAGGTAAACGGAATGTACGGAATCCATTTCCCTGTTTCCGACTTATCAACGGTATGCGTCGCGACAAAGCCTCGGCTGTCCGTTACCGTAAACGAAAACAACGGATTTTCCACACCTGTAAAGGTGCCGTCGCCTGTAAGCACCCTGTCTCCGTTTCGAACCTCTACCTTTTGAATGGTCGCACCGTTTTTCGCAACCGCATTCACAACCACCTCTGCATCCGAAAAATAGCGGATTAGAATTTGGTCGTTGCCTGTATGCCAGGTATGCGCCGTATCTTTAATGCTTGGCAACAAGGTCGGCTTATTCTGTTCCGCATTGACCGCCGCCACCAAATCGCAAGAAGTTTCGCCCACCAACACGCCCGCGTGATAGGTTTCACAAATAAGCACACCTGCACCTACAGACGCATTGGGTATTTGGGCATAAAATGACGACGGAATGGTCCAGCCTGTGTATTGGCTTGATGCAGTATTTTCCGCAATCGTACCGTGCAGACTGCCAAACCGATAGGAAAGCGTATGGGTAAAGTCTGCCGATGCACTTTGGATTGTGATAACGGGATTTGCTCCGATTTCCGCGCTGGTACAGCTCACCTTTGAGGCTCTCGGAATGGTTGTCAACGCCCATTCTCCCGACAGCGCCATCGCAGGTGGACCATATGTATTTGAGGCCCGTACATTGGGAATCGACACACTATACGGCATAGCCAGCGTGCCGTTCGGATTGTGGGGAACGGTAAGTTGTCCGCTTGCAATCGTCTGGGTGGTGTAATTCGTACGCAAATCAAAGTAAAAATTCCGAATCGAAAGGACCTGCCCACCGATGGAAATATCCCAGCTGTAATAGTAATCGTAAAACCGGTTATTGTCCGTATTGCTAAGAGTCAGCAGGTACGAAATCTGTGAAGTATTCGACCCCACATCAACAGAATCCTCAGTCAGTGTTAGGGAAAGCACATAGCTGTTTGACCACGATTGAAAACCGTAATCTCCTGTTGAAAATACTTGTGTCTGTAACGCCATTTCTATCCTCCCACCCAGAAACAGCCGATTCTGTCATCGTAATGCTCAAACCGACTTTTCTCATTGATAACCAAAAAGGTGGACGCGTGCAAATTAACCGCGTCCACACCGTCTTTGTTGGCGGTAAGCACCGCGCCGCCGTTTTTATAAACCGTCATACCGTTATCTGTAATTTGCGTTTTCATCTCTCGACCGCTTTTCTCCACCGTAATGCCGGTTTCATCGAAGGTGTAACCGGTGGCTGTGTTGACCTTCGATACACCCTCGCCCACAATGCTTTGCACCTGCACAGACAACCCTTCCGCCGTCTGTTCCACTTGCGATACCCGTTGGGCTACGCCCTCTATGCGCGACACATCGGTGCTTAAGCCATCGACCGTCAACTGCAGACCTGCGACCGCCCCGTCCATATCCCGATTTTCCGCCCGTAAGCCTTCCATGCTCATCTGCAATTCCAAGACCTTGCCGTTTAGGTCGGTCAAATGCGCATAATTGGTCGCTGTGGTACTGCCACGATACGCACTGCCCACACACTCAAGTGTGTCCGTTTGCCCTGATTGTACCTTGGTCATAACATACATCGAAAAGCGTTTGCCGTTTCTGTCGGTTATGTGTAATATATCGCCTGCCTGTATTTGCGTGGTTGCCGGAATACGCACCTTGCAAGGCGTATAACTGACCGCCTGCAAGGTGTCGTAAAGCGCCTGCGCCACCGTCTGAAGCGGTGCCAAGGTATCCGTTGCCAGCAAGGGATTGCCGGTAATCACATAGGCATTACTCCCTGTGCCGTAGACGGCACCCACATCCGTTTCTGTTTGACGAATCTGCACCTTATCCACAGGCATCACTTGGTAATCCGCAAATTGCAGGGTCTGCAAATACTGCGCTCCCGTGGGAGAAATGGGAATATCATTGGGCGTATACCACGCAAATTCCACCATTCCGTCGGGCGTTGCCCGACAAAAACGGGCGCACGCCTGTCCAACCCATTGTATCAGCTGTCGTCCGGTAACACCCGCTACAGAAAATTTCTCAACCTGCCAATCGCCATTGGGGATTGCTTCATTCAAAAGCACCAGATTGCAAGCCGAACACACCAGCTGTGCAAAATCATATAAGGTATACGGCCAGCCGTCCAGGCTCTCTAAAAATTGCGTCAAATCTCTGTCAAGCCTGCTGATTCGGTCATAGGCGGTAATCTTGCACTGATTCCCACTCGGACGGGCA
>JAZNGK010000173.1:0-8635 GCA_045576395.1 Faecousia sp.
TTCTATTGACATTTTGAATGTTTTGTTCTAAAATATTTGTATTATAAAGAGATAATAGCGTTGCAGGGGTGTATTTTATGGACGAATTTGGCTGCGATTACGAGTGCAGAACGGTTGGTGAAAGCATTATCAAATATAACATTCCCAATGATTGGAGTGCTGAATTTGATGCCTATGATGATGTATATCCCGTTATTTGTGTACAAGTAGATAAAATTCGCAAGGCTCCTGCCATAATGGATTTGAAACTCAGGATTGTGGAGAATGTGGATGATGAATACGCAGGATGTATGGTACTCACGAATCAAAAGACCATCGTATTTAAGATTGATAATATGAGCGACTTAATAAGGACAATAGAACCAAAAAACTAAACAGTCCTTTGTTCCTTCTTTTGCGTACTGCACCACTTATCTGCCATCGAGGGCTAATATTTCCAATAACGAATCCCCACCGAGGAATCGGTGGGGATTTTTGTGCTATTCGGGCTTTTCTTCAAGCACATTGTCAAGCACGTGCCTGTAGATGCCTTTGAACTGCGAGCGCGCCTTTTCCAAATCTTGTTCCGAAAGCTTACCCTTTTCGTAAAGCTTGCGAAGGCTTTTTGCTTTCTTAACATATTTTGAAAATTCACGATTAATGTTTCCCAACGCTTGCGAAGCGGTGGGGTCGCTATAGTAGCCCATATTTTTTCCTCCTAAACAATATGTCAGGAAGGCAATAAAAAAAGCCTATCCTGCAAATGGGTAGAATTCCCCTAAAGAAATTCAGTCCATTTACAAAATAAGCGAAGGCTCATTGCGCTTACGATAACATAGAACATTAAGAGTGTCAATAGTTTTTATAAATACTTTTCTTTTTTGCAATATCTGTTATAATGTATTCAAGAGGTGATAAAAATGATATATACCGAAAAAACCAAGAAAGCATTGAAGTTGTGTTTCGAAGCACATAAGGAACAAACCGATAAAAGCGGTATGCCTTATGTTTTTCATCCTTTTCATTTGGCAGAACAGATGAAGACAGAGGAAACAACGATTGTTGCCTTGTTGCACGATTTGGTTGAAGATACCGATTATACTATTGATGACCTGATAAATATGGGATTTAACAAGATTGTTACAGATGCGATTGCCTTAATGACCCATACGGACGGTATTGATTATATGGATTATGTCCGTATGATTAAAAAGAATCCTATTGCCAAAACGGTTAAATTGGCAGATTTGAAACATAATTCTGATTTAACAAGATTAGATGTCGTTGACGAAAAAGCATTAACCAGAAGGGAAAAATATTTGAAAGCAATTGCACTGCTGGAAGGATAGTTTCCCTTTTTGCGTACTGAACCGCATGCTGCCATCAAGGGCTAATTGCTAACAACAAATCCCGTCGAAAATCGGCGGGATTCTTCTGCCTGTTTATTGACAAAGTATCATCCCTCATAGTATAATACAGTTAAGTCAGTTAACAGAACATTCATATTTTCTGGCTGAAAGAAAGGAGCTTCATTATGGAAAACACCGTAAATACTGCCCCTGTTGGGCAACTGAAAACAAACAAGGGCTTGCTGAAAACAATTCTACTTTCGTTGATTACATTTGGTATTTATCCTTTGGTTGTTATGTCTGCCGTTTCTAACGACATTAACATCGTTGCATCTAGATATGACGGCAAGAAGACAATGCATTTTTGCTTGCTGTTGTTTGTTGTCGCGCCTATTACTTTCGGCATCGCAGGTATTGTTTGGTATCACAGAATTTCCAACAGAATTGGCGCAGAGCTGACAAGACGCGGCATTGCATATAGCTTTGGCGCAGCAGACTATTGGCTTTGGAATGTCTTAGGTTCTTTGATTGTAATTGGACCATTTGTGTATCTGCATAAGATGTTTAAAGCCGTAAATATGATGAATGCACATTATAATGTGAACGGCTAATTTCCCTCTTTTGCGCATAGCACCACAGGCTGCCATAAAAGAAAGCAAGTAATTGCTAACTTTAGAAAACAAAACTATCCGCCCGAGAAATCGGGCGGATTTTTCATATATATTGAACTTCAAGGGCAAAAATGGTATAACTAATTTAACAAATAAGAATTTGTGAGGATGAAAGCAATGATTGTTTTAATTACGGGCGCATCCCATACAGGAAAAACAGCACTTGCTCAAAAACTGCTTGAAAAATATAAATATCCGTATTTGTCCATAGACCATCTGAAAATGGGTTTAATTCGTAGCGGCAATACAGAACTTACGCCAATGGATGATGACGATTTAACGGTATATCTTTGGCCTGTTGTTCGTGAAATGATAAAAACAGCGGTTGAAAACAAGCAGAACCTAATTGTTGAGGGATGCTATATTCCTTTCGATTGGGCGAAAGACTTTGAAAAGGAATACCTGGATAACATCAGATGCTATTGCCTTATAATGAGCGAGAACTATATAAGAAATCATTTTCAGGATATAAAGCAGTATGCAAACATCATCGAAAATCGGTTGGATGATGGATGGTGCACGCTGGAGAGTGTATTGGAAGATAATGCAGAAGTGCTATCCCTTGCGCAAAAGCATAAGGTTAACTATATCCTGATTGATGATAAATACGAGGTCGATATTGAATTATAAGCTCCCTCTTTTGCGTACAGCAGGTTGTTGACCATGCGAGAAGACTTTACAATTGTGGCAAACGGTGGTATGATATGCCAAAAGAGAGAAATCGGAGGAAACACAATGGCGATTGAGAGGGTCAGAGCCTATTTTGCGCAATTCGGCATGGAAGGCAGAATTTTGGAATTTGATGTGTCGAGTGCGACGGTGGAATTGGCGGCAGTGGCGGTGGGCTGTGAGGGAAAGCGGATTGCCAAAACGCTGTCCTTTTTGGTAAACGACGAGCCGATTTTGATAGTTACCGCAGGAGATGCCAAAATTGCAAACCCAAAATTCAAGGAAACTTTCCATGTGAAAGCGAAAATGATACCCTATGAGCAGGTTGAGGCGCTGATTGGACATGGAGTCGGCGGTGTATGTCCGTTTGCAATCCAAGCAGGCGTAAAGGTCTATTTAGATGTTTCACTGAAACGATTCCAGACGGTCTTTCCTGCCGCAGGCAGTGAAAACAGCGCCATTGAGCTAACTATGGATGAGCTGGAGCAATACGCCAATGCAATCGGCTGGGTCGATGTATGCAAGGGTTGGGAATAACTGAATAAAAATTTGCACCCGTTTGATTACGACAAACGGGTGCAATTGTTTTAGTCTAATACAATTTGGTTGAACAGGTGTAGTGTGTCATCGAAGCGGTCGCCAACTTCGGGACAGCCGAACACGCCAATCAGCAATTTTTGTCCGTTCATCTCAAAGGCAGACAGCAGACAGTTGCCGGCAGAGGTGGTTTTTCCGGTCTTTAGACCGATTGCATACGGACAGTAGTACGGGGAAGACGGGTCAATCAACGAATTGGAGTTTTTCCATTGTACGGACTGCCCGTGAAGGGGAAGCTCCTGCTTGGCAGTTCTGGCATATTCCATAATCAGCGCGTCTTCCATAACCAGCTTGCCGAGGATTACCAGGTCGGCAGGTGTGGTATAATGATTATCGTCGTGAATACCGTCGGGATTCATAAAGTGGGAGTTCGTCATTCCCAATTGGGTCGCTTGCGTATTCATTTGGTTTACAAAGACTTGGATTGCACCTGCGTTGCTTAGGGAAGAATTATTTGCAATCACCTTACCGGCTTCGCAGGCAAGCACATAAGCGGCATCGTTACCGCTGGGCAATAGCATACCGGCAATCAGCTCGCGTACAGTCAGCACATCGCCCTTTTGAATCTGCGCGACAGAGGAATCCCAATGTATCATATCCAGCACATCACCGGCTGTAATCTGGGTGTCGGGTGATAGGCGTTGCAAAACGATATACGCAGTAAAGAGCTTGGTGATGCTGGCAGGATAAATCTTCTCGTCCTGCTGACCGGAAATCTGCACAAAGCTGTTTGCGTTGCAATCGTATACAAAGTACTGCTTGGCAAGCAGCTGCCGGTTATCCGGATAGGTCTTCCAGGTGGGCACGAATATAGAGCCGTCTGTGGATTCGTCGGTGGTGTTTTGTGTAGAATCCTCGGTGGCATCTTGCGTGGCATCACCGGTGCTGTCTTGTGTGGCATCACCGGTGCTGTCCTGGGTGGAATTGTCGGTGGTGTCCTCAGTGGTATCTTGAGAAGAATTCCCGGTGGCGGTATCTATCGTGTTTTGGCTTGATTGTGTAGATGTATCGGTGGGGTCCGGCGTAGCCGGCATGGGAATAATTGTAAAGACAATGGCGGCAATCACAAGCACAGCCAATACCACTATCTCAATAATGAGCAGTTTTTTCATGGTGTTCCTCTTTTCACAGGTATTTTTCTCCATTATACATCGAAAAGCAGAAAAAAGATAGTACCGAATATAGGAATAATTTTCTTAAAAGTGTAAAAAATAGGTTAATTCCATAGATACTCCCTTGACATTTTTTCTGTGTATTGTTATAGTAAACCTAACATGAGGGAGTAATTCCGGGTAGCAACAGCCGCCCGTGGCATTTCGTCAATTCGGCTTTTTAGCCCGGAATGCTTTGAAAGAATGAGACTCATGCACAGCTTTTGGGCATGTGCATGGGTTTTTTTGATTCCCTGTGGCGGTTATCCTTGTGAAAATTTCGAAAAAGGAGTATGATAAATGAAACATTATTTGGAATCCACAGAGGCCGTGTTTCAAGAAGTAGATTCCTCTGCAGAGGGCTTAACTTCTAAGCAGGCAGAGGAGCGCTTGCTGAAAAACGGTAAAAACAAACTTGCAGAAGCCAAGAAGGACTCTATGCTCAAGCGGTTTTTCGACCAAATGAGAGACCCGATGATTATCATTTTGCTGGTGGCTGCGGTCATTTCTGCGGTTACGGAAATGATTGAGGCAGGCAGGTTTGTTACCCCCACCGACTCCATTATTATTTTGGCGGTGGTTCTGATTAACGCGATTTTAGGCGTGGTGCAGGAGAGCAAGGCGGAAAAGGCTGTCGAGGCGTTGCAGAAAATGTCTGCGGCAACTACCAAAACGCTGCGCGACGGCAAAGTCATCACCATTAAGAGTGAGGATTTGGTGGTCGGTGATGTGATTTTGCTTGATGCCGGTGATGCCATTCCTGCCGATTGCCGCATTTTTGAATGTGCAAGTATGAAAATCGAGGAGGCCGCCCTTACCGGTGAGTCCGTTCCCGTAAACAAGCTGGTGGAAATGCTGACCTTGACCAAGAATGAGGAAGTACCCTTGGGCGACCGGAAGAATATGGCCTATATGGGTTCTACCTTGGTCTACGGTCGTGGTAAAGCGGTGGTGGTTGCCACCGGTATGGACACCGAAATGGGTAAAATCGCTACGGCAATTTCCCAGGCAGAGGAAGGCAAGACACCTCTGGAGCTGAAGCTGGAACAGCTGTCCCATGTTTTGACCAAGCTGGTTATCGGTGTGTGCTTGGTAATTTTTGCTTACAACATCGTAACGAGGTACTTTTTGGGCGGTGAAGGCGCGCGCTTCTTTGATGTGGCGCTACACTCTTTCATTACGGCAATCGCCTTGGCCGTTGCCGCTATTCCCGAGGGCCTTGTGGCGGTTATGACGATTGTGCTGTCCATTGGCGTTACCAATATGTCCAAGAAAAATGCGATTATCCGCAAGATGACCGCGGTGGAAACCCTGGGTTGTACCCAAATCATCTGCTCCGATAAGACCGGCACCTTAACCCAGAATGTGATGACGGTCGTTGACCATTATGCTTCCGATGAAATTAAGCTGGCATCTGCCATGGCGCTGTGTACCAACGCTGAGGTAGATGAGGCAGGCAAGGGCACCGGTGAGCCGGACGAGGTAGCGCTTATCAACTATGCCGCCACCTTGGGTCTGACTAAGGCGCAGCTGGTTGCGAAGGCACCGCGCGTAGGCGAGGTTCCCTTTGATTCCGGCAGAAAGATGATGTCCACAGTCCATCAGATAGACGGCAAATTTGTCCAATACACCAAGGGCGCACCTGATGAAATTCTTAAAAAGTGTACCCATGCATTGGTGGACGGACAGGTCGTGGCGCTGAGCCAGGAGATTTTGGATAAGGCGCTGTCGGAAAATACCCGTATGGGCAATAAGGCGTTGCGCGTATTTGCCGTGGCTTATAAGGAATATACTGCCGCGCCGACGGCCTATGAATCTGCGGCATTGGAAAATGAGATGATTTTCATTGGTCTGACCGGTATGATTGACCCTGTGCGTCCCGAGGTAAAGGACGCTATCATCGAGTGTCGGAACGCAGGCATTAAGCCCATTATGATTACAGGCGACCACATCAATACCGCAAAGGCAATCGCAAGAGAGCTGGGTATCCTAACCGATGATTCGCAAGCGCTTATGGGCAGTGATATTGATAAGTATTCCGACGAGGAATTTTCCGCAATTGTGGAGAATATCTCTGTGTACGCGCGCGTACAGCCGGAGCATAAGACCCGTATCGTCAACACTTGGCGTGAAAAGGGCTATGTAACGGCTATGACGGGCGACGGTGTCAACGATGCACCTTCCATTAAATCCGCAGACATCGGTGTGGGTATGGGTATTACCGGTACGGATGTAACCAAGAATGTGGCGGATATGGTGCTGGCAGATGATAACTTTGCCACCATCGTTACCGCTGTTGGCGAGGGTCGACGGATTTACGATAATATCCGTAAGGCCATTCAGTTCCTGCTTGGCTCGAACCTGTCCGAGGTGCTGTCCATTTTCTATGCGACCATTATGGGCTTTACCATTTTGGAAGCACCGCATTTGCTGTTTATCAATTTGGTAACTGACTGCTTCCCTGCGTTGGCATTGGGCTTGGAAAAACCCGAAAAGAATATTATGCGTCGCAATCCCAGAAGTAAAAATGACGGCATTTTTGCCGGTGGGCTGGGTATTGACTGCGCCTATCAGGGCTTTATCGTTACGGTGTTGACGGTAATCGCCTTCTATATCGGTGAGTTCCTTGAAACCGGACATTTGGTACTGCATAACATTCCTGATAGCAAAGACGGTATGACAATGGCGTTCTTTACTATGGCGATGTGTGAAATTTTCCACTCCTTCAATATGCGTTCTCAGCGCGGTTCTGCGGTGGGTATGGCGTTTAAGGGCTCGCATAATGTGGCGCTGTACGGGGCTATGATTGGCTCGTTCCTGCTGACTACCGCTGTGGTAGAGGTAAATGTGCTGTCTAACCTCTTTGGCTTCTCGCATTTGAGCCTGCAGGAGTATTTGATTTCTCTGGGCTTGGCATTCTTGATTATCCCCATCGTGGAATTTGTGAAATGGATTCAACGGAAATCCGCAAAGTAAACAAAAAAAGGGCGTGGTTACCACGCCCTTTTTTAAAAAGGGAGGAACAAATATGGCTCCGGAAGAATTGATTGTTTTGGCAAAAGAGGCGATGACTCATGCCTATGTGCCGTACTCCGGCTACAAGGTGGGTGCGGCATTGCTGTGCGCAGACGGTACGGTGTATCAAGGCTGCAATATCGAAAATGCGGCCTATGGACCAACCAACTGTGCCGAACGCACCGCGATGTTTCGGGCGGTGTATGACGGACATCGGGAATTTACCGCCATGGCGGTTTGCGGTGGCAAGGACGGCAAGATTACCGGTGTATTCCCGCCCTGTGGCGTTTGTAGACAGGTGCTACGGGAATTTTGTCGCGATGATTTTGTTATCTACTTGGTGGACAAGGACGATGCATATAAGGTGCTCACCCTTGCCCAATTACTTCCTTACAGCTTTCAAAAGGAAAAGCATATGCTGTGAGCACGGTTGCGAAGCTTAATGCAATATTTACAAAAAAGACGGGAAAACAGTTGATTTTTTGGGCAAAATGTGCGATAATGTATAAAGCAAGCAAACCCAATATAATATAAAAATTTTGGAGGAATGAAACATGAAGAAATTTCTGGCATTGTTGCTGGCCGTTCTCATGATTGTGGGCATGTTCGCAGCCTGCGGCAAGAAGACCGGCGGCGAAAGCAGCACCACCGACCCCGAGAAAATTGCTGATGAAATGACCAGCGCTGACGGCAAGTATGAAGTTGCTTTCATCACCGATGTGGGCCAGCTGAAGGACAAGTCCTTCAACCAGGGCACCTACGACGGCGTGAAGCTGTACGCTGCCAACAACAATAAGTCTTACAAGTACTATATGCCCGCCAATGGCGATCAGGCAACCGACGATGACCGTATCAATGCTGTGAAGGCAGCTTGCGATAACGGCGCAAAGGTTGTGGTTGCTGCCGGCTTTATGCAGGAAGGCGCTCTGCGCGAGGCTGCAAAGGCATATCCCGATGTAAGCTTCATCTTCATCGATGGTTACCCCGTTCAGTCTGAAGCTACTAAGTACGATGCCGATGGTAATGCCCTGCCTAACGAAAGCGCCGTTTTGAAGAACGTCGCAGGTATTTCCTTCCAGGAAGAGCAGTCCGGTTATCTGGCTGGCTACGCAGCGGTTATGGAAGGCTACACCAAGCTGGGCTTCACCGGCGGTGGCGGTGGCACAAACCCCGCTTGCCAGCGTTTCGGCTATGGCTTTGTGCA
>JAZNGK010000174.1:0-3380 GCA_045576395.1 Faecousia sp.
TGAACTATGTACACCGCCAACCTTTGCGTTGTGAGTGCCACAACGGTAGCCGGAAGTAATATTCACAGGCTTGCCGAAATGCTCACGGATTTTCTGTAAATACTCGACCAGCTTATCGTCAATTTTGGTTTCACAGCAACACCCTGCGCTGTGGCAGTCAAATTCCCTTGCTCGGAAATTGTCCGACAGTTTCGTGCTATCACCTTTTTTGTATGTTTTAATAGCCATAGCTTATTCCCCCTGTTCTAATTTATTTATTTCATCACGGATTGTCTGGCGCTCTGCGTGCAGTTCAGCCACATCATAGGGCATTTCCTGTCCTAAAAGCTGACACTCACTGCATTTAATAACCTTGTAATCGGTTGCAGACAATTTTGCTTTCAATTCAGCAATTTGCTCTTTGACAGATTTTTCACGATTCGGAATATACATCTGTACTTCCTCGTAATCGGAATCATCCCACGCCCACTTGGTTACATTGTCGATAGGAGTAGCGTCTTCACGGATAATTGTGGCCTTGACTAAATACCCCACAGATAAATCGGGGCTTTTTATAGTTTCGTGATTTTCATTTACAATTCTCATAACTTACACCCTCCTTACTTATATCTGCCAAATACATAAACACTGGTTTCTGTGAACCGTGTACCAGTTGACGGCGATAGGGCTAGTATGTATAACATATAATTGTCATAGCTGAGGACTGGTAAAGCAGGACTACTGCCAACTTGTATTTGTGAAACAACATTGGGTATATCTATAAATGGAAATGGATATTCAATATTATCGACTACGTTAAATGCACCACCGTTAGGGAACACTAAGGAAGGAATGCCATCCCCTCCATCCACTTCGGCTTCTATTCTCAACCAACATTCCGCCATACCGCTAGCCCACTTACGATATGTCCAAATACCACTTGTACCTTGTGCTACAACATAATCTTCCTTTGCAGATTGCACAGAGATTCCATTACCAACACTGATAACTATACCCTCATGCCTATTATGCGTGTGGTGTGTGTCCGATTTTTCCATATTCCAAAAATAAGACGTGTATTCACATCCCGACACTTTGATATACTCGTCATTTTTTTCTAGCTTATTAGCATTGAAGAGTTTATTTGAAACTACCCACAGGTTCGCATCTCTTAAATTAGATACTCGAATACTTCTACTGCCAGAATAGTTGATAGTATTACCGGAAATGGCAATTTTGCCTGTTGTTGCACTACCCGATGAATTAGTAACTTGAATGCCATTGAATTCCGCCCGATTGATAGTATTATTTTCAATGGTTGCATTGTTGACACACTGAACATAGATAGCGGACTTCAACCAACCGATTGTTGCGTGAGAAGCATCGTCAATTACGCAATCCCGAATAAGTAAATTCTTAACAGGCGGTAGTGCGATATTGGAACGATGTTGCTCATTGGTCTGAGTATGTTCATCGGAGCCGAATTGGTCTTTATAGCGGTTAGGTGCTATACAGATAGACCCACTTGTTATATGGCAGTTGATAACACTTAGGTTATCCACAACAGCGTTCCGCAGACTAACACCCCTAGAAACCGTTAAGTCTTTTAGGGTTAAACCTTTCGGTAGTACCGCATTGGAATTGTCGCAATCCCAAAACCAATCTGCCTCATTTACACCGCTTGTGATTGAGATACCCTCTATAGTAACACCTTCACCGCCAAGGATGGTAAGGTTCTCTGGGAAGGCGTTCTTGCCCTTTAAGGTCAACAGAGGATATTCTTCGTCAGATGCCATCAGCTGAATTGTTGTGCCGGGCCTAGCGCTGGATATTACCTCCTGTAACGTGTCGGGATTGGCAGTAATAGTAGGCATAGTACCCTTAGATAGCGAATCAAACGCATCTGCAGGTGATGGGTCTTCTAAATCAGGGCAAAGTCTTTTCGCCACATCATCCGGAAGAACGGCCGCCTTGCTATAGGGTGTTCCTTCCACCTCGGGTTTGTCGTCCCTTGTCAGAGTGATTGAAAATGGCTGCCCTGTCTGTAATTTTTGATATTCCCCACCGGCCACTACCGCACTGTATTGACCTGGAGCACCGGCAATTCTGTCTTTCATAGATAATTCTCCTCTCCGGCGAAGAACTCACCGCTGTATCGAAAAATTTTAAGGATATTCTGTATTCTTTCGCACACCAAAAGCAAAGCCTGCTCGATTTGATTGGCACCGTCCCATGTTAAACGCTCCATCGAACCGGGAAGGTTTGCTGCCAGATCCACAGCATTGCATAATCGCCAAACATTGTTAAGATACCGAGCCATCTGTTTTTTCGTAGGCCATTGCGAATCTAAAAACTCGCCGGGAAGCCCCCAGTCTGTTTTGACTTCAAACTGCTTATTTACGCCCAACTTCTTTGCAAGCACAGCCAACTCTTCAACCGCGCTTTCAACCCGATTCAAATCGGCAGCACTGTACTTTCCTTTTTCTGTCCCAAGAAGGACATCTGATTTCGTTCTGTCGGTAACAAGTTCCATCAAGCCTGCTCCTCCTTGCCACGGATTGCAATACTAGCTGTATGCCCGGTATTAGTGAACTCACTCTCCATGCTGGTGATATAACCGACCGTTACTGTTCCCCACGGATTTATGCTTTTGGCTTTTTGCCCTGCCTTCTGATCTGTAACGACCACTTCTTGGGTCAGAACATTCTTCAGCGTGTGGAAATCAAAAAGTCGGTTTATTGCATCCTCCGCATTCCCGGAGTGGATAAGTGTAGCATTTTCCACGCTCACAACATTGCCCTTTTCAGCTGCAGTCGCGTATTGATTTTCCTTCCTCCGTACAGAGGTAGAGTGTACATAGGTTTTTCCTGTTAGCATAACAGGCCCGTGTGCAGCAATCCGCACCCAATTTTCTCCGCTATCCACAACGTTTCCACCAACTATGGAATAGCTGTGGTGTGGGGCAGAAAAAACATACAGAACATTTTCACCGTCAATCTCCTCGTTGTCGAGCAGCTTTTCTTCCTCTTCGTCTTCGGTGTATCTGTGGACAAATATTTGCACCGCTGCCGTCTGCGCTTCTCTGTTCACCTTGGCACCAGAAAAAATATTACTTCCGGTAAACTCTGCGTCAACAGAATCGCGCAAAGGTACAAGCCTAATTGTGCCGTCTCCTTGGGTGGTAACAACGGCGCCGATTGCAAAAGCAATCTGCTGTAGAGCCTCACGACGGGTACATACAGGGAGGTAGCCGGTTACTGCATTTCCGGAAAACGGTGTCCATTCTGCGCTAAAACCTTCCAGCACGGTGCTGAGCAAATTATCGATGGGATAGCCATTGTAGATGCCTCCCAAGAAATCGTCTTCCAGCCGCCCAACAGCTGACTGACAACTGAAGGTAT
>JAZNGK010000175.1:0-3082 GCA_045576395.1 Faecousia sp.
CCCATTCCTTATGGGACAGGGCGTTTGGATCGACAGTGAAAAGCTCGATAAGGATGATAGCGTAGCAGAAGTATTAAAGCACGGTACACTTTCCATCGGCTTTATCGGTCTTGCCGAGACACTGACCGCACTTTACGGTCAGCACCACGGTCAGAGCGAGGAAATGCAGGAGAAGGGCAAGGCAATCCTTGGCTTTATGCGGAAGTTCTGCGACGATAAGTCTCAGGAGCTGAAGATGAACTTCTCCCTGCTGGGCACCCCTGCGGAGGGCCTGTCCGGTCGCTTCATCCGTATGGATCAGAAGCGCTACGGCAAGCTGCCCGGCATCACCGACCGGGAGTATTACACCAACTCCTTCCACGTACCGGTCTGGTTCCCCATCTCCGCCTACGACAAGATTCGTCTGGAGGCACCCTACCACGCACTGTGTAACGCCGGTCATATCAGCTATGTGGAGCTGGACGGCGATACCGCCCAGAATGTGGAGGCATTTGAGTCCATCGTTCGCTGTATGCACGATTTCGGCATTGGCTACGGCTCTATCAACCACCCCGTTGACCGCGACCCCGTCTGTGGCTATGTGGGCATCATCGGTGATGTCTGTCCTCGTTGCGGTCGTCGTGAGGGTGAGGAAATCCCCTTTGAGCGCGTAGAAGAGCTGAGAAGAAAGTATCCCCAAATGCCTGCATTTCAGGGCATCGAGTAAGGAGGAATTATTATGACAATTAAAACTACCAACGAAAAAATGGGTCAAGGAGTTGGCTTTGAGCGTATCCGCCGCATTACCGGCTATCTGGTCGGCACCATGGACAAGTGGAACGATGCCAAGCGTGCCGAGGAGCGCGACCGTGTAAAGCACGGTATGGATAAGAATGCTTAATTTAGCAGGCGTGCAAACCGACAGCATTGTGGACGGCCCCGGCATACGAACAACCTTCTTCTGTCAGGGCTGTCCTCACCATTGCGCAGGCTGTCATAATCCGGAAACATGGGCGTTTTCCGGCGGTACGCCGATGGAAACCGATGCGCTGGTGGAGCTGGTAACGCAAAATCCCCTGTGTAGGGGCGTTACCTTCTCCGGCGGCGAGCCGTTTGCCCAAGCCGAGGGCTTCGCAGAGCTTTCTAAGGCGTTAAAGGAAAAAGGGTATGAAATTGCGTCTTATTCCGGATACACCTTTGAACAGCTTCTAACGGGCACAGATGCCCAAAAGGAGCTGTTGCGCAGTATCGACATTCTTATCGACGGCCCCTTTGTCCAAGAGGAAAAGAGCTTGGAGATTGCCTTTCGGGGCAGTAAGAATCAGCGAATTTTGGATGTGCCCAAAAGCCTGGCGTTAAACCAAGCAGTTTGGACAACGCAAACGCGTTGGCTGGGCGAATATGAAGCATAATAAAAGCCGAGCCTGTTGCAAATGCAACAGGCTCGGTTTACCGTTTATTTTCTCTTGCGCTTGGGTAGGAACAAGAATACTGCCGCGGTAGCAAGACCGGCTAAGGTCAAGATGACCGGCAGGGAAGAGGGGGTTTCCTCTTCGTCGGGCGCTTGGCCGACAATTCGGACTTCCATAAACAGGTTGTCCATCAAGCGGTTGGTTTCCGCAGGCAGGAACAGGAAGCTATCTCCCTTTTCCAGCACAGACTGCTCCGGATAGATAACATCACTTTCTGCCAGGTATTCGTCCATATAATCCCTTGCGCCCTCAATGGGAGAGGCGTAGCAGATATAGTTCATATTCTCACCGGAGATTTCGGGGTCGCAGAGGAAGTTGATAAACAGCTCGGCGGCCTCTTGGTTTTCACTGCAAGTAGGCACGCACATCGAATCGATGAAGAGATTGAAGCCCTGTTCCTTCGGCAGGTAGAATTGCAGGTCCGGATTGGCATCTATCATCATCATACAGTCGCCGGCGTAATACGGAGCAATCCACGCGTTCTCACCTTCCATAATGCCGTAAATCTGGTCCATTACATACTGCCGCACCAACGGATTTTGCTCAGACAGCTTGGCAGCGGCTTGTTGGAGTTCGGCAGTATCGGTGGTGTTGATATCAATGCCCTCTAAGAATTGGGCAATACCGAAGGCATCGCGAGAATTGTCAAATTGGAGAATTTTTCCGGCATACTTTTCATTCCACAGCAGTTCCCAGCCGGTTACATCCGCCTCGTCTACAAACTTGGTGTTGTAGATGATACCCACAGTACCCCAAGTGTAGGGCACAGAGTATTTGTTTTCGGGATCAAAGGCGGTGTTTTTGAATTCTTCTTGCACATACTGATAGTTGGGAATGTTGTCAAAATTCAAGGGATTGAGCATATTCTCATCAATCAGACGGGCAATCATATAGTCCGACGGGATAATCAAATCCACCGTCAAACCGCCACCTGCCAGCTTGGCATAGAGGGATTCGTTGGAATCGTAGGTGGTGTAATTGACATCGATGTTGGGGTACTTTTCTTCGAAGGCGGCAATAATATCCATCGTTTCATCACTGCCGTCGGCAATATTTTGCCCCCAATTCATCACATTGAGTGTGATTTTATTTTGGCGTGTGGAGAGTATCAACCAGCCGCAACCCAGGGCGATAGCACACGCGCAGACACCGGCACAGACCCGACGGAACACGCGCGTTTTTTGGCTGACAGGTGTGCTTTGCTTGCTGATTTTCTTTTTGTCTGCGCGGATTTGGAGCAGATTCATCGTTACCATCAGCACAAAAATCAGCAGAAACAGCAGGGTAAACATCGCGTAAACGCGCGGCTGCATGGGCTTTTTGGTGTAGGAATAAATTTCCACCGGAAGCGTTAGGAAACCGGAGCCGGTAACAAAGTAGCTGATAACGAAATCGTCCAAGCTCATGGTAAAGGCCATAATCGCACCGGACACAACACCCGGCATAATCTCATGAAGCGTTACCTTGAAGAAGGACTGTATCGGTGTGCAACCCAAATCCATCGCGGCATCCTGCAGGGCAGGATTCATCTGCTTGAGCTTTGGCATCACATTCAAAATGACATACGGCAGATTGAAGGAAGTCGGATCGTAGCCATGTCGTTCTGTGAGCCAAGGAGTTGGGGAAACATG
>JAZNGK010000176.1:0-3101 GCA_045576395.1 Faecousia sp.
ATGGAGATATTTGGTGGCAAAACCGTCCATATGATTGATACTGACATGGTAGCCGTTACTCCAATCATAGGCGGCAACCGTTACCTGACCGCTACGGCTGGCAACAATGGGCGTGCCCGTCGGTGCGCACAAATCGACACCGTAGTGGAAACGCCAATCACCGTAAACGGGATGCACGCGATAGCCAAAAGGACTTGAGAAGTAATTATAGTTAATGGGAAGCAACCAAGTAACACCATCAACGGTATTGCTTGCCGCACCGCTGTTATTGCTGGGCTTTTGGCTTGCCAGCCATTGTTGGTATTCCCGTTCCTTTGCCGCGTCATAGGCAAATTCCAAATCGTCAATCTTGCCTGCGACTTCGCTCTCTTTGCGCTCGGCTTCGTCAATCAGCGCCTGGTATTCTTCACCGGTGGCAATCAGTTGCTTGAGCAGTTCATCTGCCTCTGCGCGGGATTCCACCAGCTTTGCAGATGCATCGTCGAGTTCCTTTTTACTGATTTCCAAGGAAAGCTTTTCTTCTTCCAAGCCGGTCTTTGCCTCCTCAACCGTCTTGGCGGCTTGGTTGAGTTCCTCCAAGCGACGCTGATCAGCCGCGGCAATTTCTTCAATCATACTCAAACGGTCCAAAAAGTCGGAAAAGCTGTTTGCCTTAAACAAAACGGACCAATACGACAGCTTTCCGTCCTCTTCCATCGCCCGAATACGTTCTTTATACTGATTGCTCAACGCCTGCCAACGGGCAGTCGCTTCGTCCAGCTCTGCCTGCTTATCGGCAATCAAGCTACTGTAAGCGGTGATTTGACCGGAGATATTTTGCACCTGTTGGTGAAGCAGGAAAATCTGCTGGTCAATCAAATTCTTCTGGTTGACGATGTCTTCCATCTTGTCCATATTGGAAGACAGCTGACCTTCCAGCTCGGCTATTTCCGATTGATTTTCCTTTAGCTGGTCTTTCAGCTGATTGAGTTCCTGCTCGATTTCCGCAGAGGATTTCTCCGCAGAAACATAGGTAGACAGGGCGCTGGCAATAATGCCAAAGAGCATCAGTGCCGCCAAAAAGCCTGCCAAAAGGCTCGCCCAAAATTTCTTGTTTTTCATAGAAGCTCCTTAAAAAACGGGTTATAGGATTTCTTACACATCCAAGAATTTACGGATGGATGTCCAGCTACCCACAATGCCCACGAACAAGCCTGCGGCAATAAAGGTCGCCACCATAGGCCACAACAATTCCGTAAAGGGTACAAAGCTAAACAGCTTTAGGGTATCGACCTCTGCCAGCCTGTTGACCAAGAGATTATACATCGTCCACTCAATGAAAAACGCCACAATCGCGCCCAGCATACCCAGCACAAAGCCCTCCACCACAAACGGCAGGCGAATAAAACCATTGGTTGCACCCACCATTTTCATAATGGAAATCTCGTCCTTTCGGTCATACATCGCAAGCTTGACGGTATTGGAAATAATCAAAAGGCTCACAATCAACAGCACCGCGATAACCGCAACAGAAGCTATATGTAGCACATTCTGTAATGTGATGAAGCCCTCTGCCATCTCAAAGGCGGCATTGACCTTCACAATTCCAGGGATTCCCTCAAGCTGGGCAACCGTTTCTGCCATCAGCTCGTTGTTTTCCAGCACCACCACATATCTGTGCCGCAGGTCGGTGGGTATTAAGCCACCGAACGCAGGGTCGTCTTGATGGTCGGCAACGAACTCCTCCAAGGCCACTTCACGAGATTTGAAATCCGCCTGAAACACATTGGAGATTTGGTTGATTTTTGTGCCGATGCTTCTGGCTTCCGCATCAGATAAATCGCTGTCGACATATGCCAAAACCTCATTGGTCTTGTTTAAGTCCTTAACCATAATATTGACATTGTATACTAAGCTCGAGAAGCTACCGACAATCACCAAACACGCCACTGTAACCAGCACAGCGGCAAAGGACATAAAACCGTGAAGAAAAATCCCACGAATGCCCTCTTTCATCAAATAACCAAGATTTGTTATCTTCATACTCTGTAATACCCATCCATTCCGTCATGCACCACTACACCTTCGTTAATGGCAATAACACGCTTTCCGAATCGCTCCACCAAATCACGCTCATGGGTAACCACCAACATAGTCGTGCCCAGATTGTTAATTTCCTGCAACAGGCTCATAATTTCCAGCGAACGCGCAGGGTCCAGGTTACCGGTAGGCTCGTCGGCAATAATGGTAGAGGGGTTGTTTACCAAGGCTCTGGCGATTGCCAAACGCTGTTGTTCACCGCCGGACAGCTCCGTGGGGTGGCGACGGCTCTTATTCTCCAAGCCTACCAGCTCCAAAATATACGGCACTCTGCCTCGAATTTCCCCTTCTCTTGCGCCAATGGCACGCATAGCAAACGCCACATTCTCATATACCGTCTTGTTATCAATCAAGCGGAAGTCTTGAAACACCACGCCAACCGTACGACGCAGGTACGGAATTTCGCGTTTACGAATTCGCTCCAAGGAGTATCCGTTGACATGGACTGTACCCGAGGTCGGCTTCAGCTCACCGGTAATCAGCTTAATAATCGTAGACTTTCCGGAGCCGGAAGGGCCCACCAAAAACGCAAACTCCCCATCTTCAATTTGCATCGTAATACCACGCAATGCATGGGTGCCTACGGAATAAGACTTTGTTACTTCAGAAAACTCAATCATAGCTATTTCTCCAAGATAGTAATGTAACCAAATTGTAACACATTGTAAAAGAAGTGTCAATAAACAACCCCTGAAAAATAATGGAAGACTATTAACCGGTGGCAAATAACCCTTGCCATAACACAGCTTTAAGCCGCACTTGTTTTGTGCGGCTTAAAGAAACAAATCATCTGGTTTCGTGGGAAGACAGGTACTTACGCACCATCAGCGCCACCTTGAAAATGATTGCGTGGTCAAACTGACGCAAATCAAGACCGGTGAGCTTTTTAATCTTCTCCAGGCGGTAGACCAAGGTATTACGGTGAACGAACAGCTTCCGAGAGGTTTCGGACACATTCAAATTATTCTCAAAGAATTTATTGATGGTAAACAGGGTTTCCTGGTCCAGCGCATCAATGGAGC
>JAZNGK010000177.1:0-1722 GCA_045576395.1 Faecousia sp.
AATACTTCCAGCAAGAATTCCCAGGTGCGTTGGGTAGATGCGATTTCTAACCGTTCGCGGCTGGTGTGAATGTCGTGCATATTCGGACCGATGGACACACAGTCCAAATCGGGCAATTTCTCGCTCAGCAGACCGCACTCCAAGCCTGCGTGAATGGCAACCACTTCCGGCGCTTTGCCGTACATTTGCTGATATACCTTTATCATAGTATCCCGCAAGGCAGAATCCTTTTTATACTCCCAAGCCGGATATTGTCCATGGGTGCTGTACTGCGCGCCGTGGAACTTAGCCAATTCTTCAAGACGGCTCAAAAGCTCCGCCTTCTCGGCGTTTACACTACTGCGCACCGCCCAAGTCAGACTCAGCTTATCTGTCAGTGTAACCACGCCCAAATTTAAGCTGGTCTGTACCAAGCCGTCGATATCCTTGCTCCACGCCTGCACCCCGTTGGGTGCGGCATTGAGTAAAGCAATTACCTGTGCGGAGCTTTCGGTGGTCAGTGCGTTGCCGCCAAGCGCATCTACATCATCCCCGCGTATGCAGATATTCGGCTCATCGAATTGCTCCCGAATCTCTTTTTCCAGCTGTTCGGCAATTCCGTTGATGCGTTCAATATACATACCCAGCGCCACCAGCGTTACTTGGCAGGTGCGCGGAATGACATTATCCTTAGCGCCGCCCTCGAGCTTGGTGATGCAAACCGGCATAAGTGCCTGCACACGGCTTAAAAGCTCGCCCATTACCTTGTTGGCGTTTGCGCGATTTTTGCCAATATCTATACCCGAGTGTCCACCTTGCAGACCTTCAACAGTCAGCTTGACACAGGGCCCGTAAACGGCGCGTCGTTGTACAGGCAGGCAGATGTCAGCGCGCGCACCGCCGGCGCAGGAAACGGTAAAAATGCCCTCTTCTTCCGAATCTATATTGAGCATCGTGCGACCCTTCAGCGCGCTTAAATCGATGCCGGCGGCGCCGTCCATGCCGGTTTCCTCATCTACGGTGAGAATTACCTCTAAGGGCGGATGGGGGATAGTGGGGTCGGACAGTAACGCCAACGCATAAGCGACCGCAATTCCGTCATCACCGCCCAGGGTGGTGCCCTTGGCATAGACATAGTTGCCGTCGTGGGTGATACTTAAGCCGTCGGTATCCATATGGATAGGGGAATCGGCGTCCTGCTCACAAACCATATCCATATGCCCCTGTATAATCACAGGCGCGTGCTGTTCGTAACCGCAAGTGCCGTCTGCAAATATTATTACATTGTTAAGGTCGTCTTGCACATAACGCAGACAATGCGCTTTGGCAAAGCTGACCAAATAATCGCTAATCTGCTTGGTGTTGCCGGACCCGTGTGGTATGGAACAAATTTTTTCAAAATAGGCAAATACTGACTCCGGTGCAAGACCGGCAAGTTTTTCAGCTTTCATGGAACGACTCCTTCTTGATTTTTGGATATTTTACCATATTTTCACGCGAAAGTCCATACGGAGTCCTTGCACAAAACCGATAAAAAGGGGTGCGTTTTAACGCACCCCAAAAGAAGAAATCTTACTTTTTACGGAAGGACATACAGTCTGTGCACTGGTCCTGTGTCGGGTTCTTTTCGTGAGTGCCGACCTTGATCTCCGGAAGTGCGCAATAGTCGACGTTCTGGCAGTGGTGCTCACAGCTTGTTACTGAGCAGTGGATGCTCTTGTTCGGGGTTTCCTGCATTTTTCA
>JAZNGK010000178.1:0-30003 GCA_045576395.1 Faecousia sp.
TTTGCCGTATACATACAGCAAATTTTGGAGCAATAGGGCTTGCCTCGCTCATCATCGCAACGGGAGCCGACACATTGAACAAAAACAATGGTGTGGGGATGCGCACCGTCAGAGGGACGCAACAGCGTACCGCCGGTAGGACCTGCCGCGTTCATCAGTCGCTCGAATTCCAAGGAAGTAACCACATCCGGAGATTGCGAATAGGCAAATTCATCGTAGTTGTCCAGCTTAATTGGGTTAAAGCCGGTTGCTACCACAATGGCACCGTATTCCTGTTCAATCAATTCATCCTGCTGTTTGTAATCAATAGCACCTGCGGTACAGACCTTAGCGCACACACCGCACTTGCCGTTTTTCAGCATAGAACAGTAATCAGCATCAATGGTTGCTACCTTGGGTACTGCCTGCGCAAAAGGAATGTAAATTGCACGACGGTTGTCAAGCCCCAGGTTAAACGCATTGGGCACTTTCTTTTGCGGACATTTTTCCGTACACAGACCACAGCCGGTACACTTGGTTTCGTCTACAAAACGCGCTTTTTTCTTAATGGTAACATTGAAATTACCAACAAAACCCTTGACACTTTCTACTTCGGAATAGGAATAAATATGGATTTTTTCGTTCTGTGCGGCATCGACCATTTTGGGCGTTAGGATACAAGCGGCACAGTCCAATGTGGGGAAGGTTTTATCAATTTGCGTCATCTTACCGCCGATGGTAGGTTGTTTTTCAACAATATCTACTTCAAAGCCGGCATCTGCAATATCCAACGCAGTTTGGATACCGGCAATACCACCGCCAATCACCAAGGCACGCTTTTTTACAGGGCTTTGACCTGCGGTCAGGGGTGTGTTCAAATGCACCTTTGCAATCGCGGCACGACCCAAAACAACCGCCTTTTGGGTTGCGGCATCCATATCCTTATGAATCCAGGAGCATTGCTCACGAATATTGGCAATCTCTACCATGTGCGCATTCAGACCGGCCTTTTCGCAGGTCTTACGGAAGGTTGCCTCATGCATTCTGGGAGAACAGGAACAAATGACAACGCCGGTCAGATTGTATTTATGTATACTCTCTTGAATCATTTCCTGTCCGGCTTGGGAACACATATATTGGTAATTTGTGGAGAAAACAACACCGGGCTCTAATGCCAAGGTTTGAGAAACTTTTTCCACATCTACGGTTGCGGCAATATTACTGCCGCACCAGCAGACAAATACACCGATTCTCTGCATCTATCTTCTCCTCACTTTCTATACTTTCTCAATGCGCTGGTAATGGCCTGCTGGGGAAGTTCCTCGTCCAGCAAAGCAGGAATGGCATCCGGCTTCAGATGGGTCTTGTCCTGCTGACGAATCACAGCAGTACGCACAGCCTCAATCAGCTTGGCAGGCTCTACACTTCTCGGGCAACGCTCCACGCAAGCAAAACAGCTTAGACAGGTATATATCCCTTTGGAATTCATCAGCTCGTCAATACGGCCTGTTTCAACCATATCGACAAATTGATGCGGATGGTATTCCATTTCATCAAACGCAGGGCAGGAAGCGGTACATTTGCCACACTTCATACACTTTCTCGGATTCACGCCGGAGATACGCTTTATAAATTCAATCATTCTGAATCCTCCTTTACACCCAACGCGTCTGCCAAAAGCTCGGTAAAGTACTTTACTTCCAGACCGTCGGTGGCGTTTTCTTTTAGGTTATACATACACAAGGGGCACGCGGTTAGAAGCATTTGGGAGCCCTGTGCCTTGGCATTATCCATAATGGCATCTACCTGTTTTTGTGCATAGGTTTTATTCTCCAAGGTGCAATAGCCACCGCAACATTCATTTCTGCGCGCATAAATCACAGGCTCGGCACCGATTGCACGAATAAAATCCTCGATAACGGTAGGATTCTCCGGATTGTCAAATCCCATTTCTTTACCGGGACGAAGCAGTAAACAGCCATAATAGGCACCGATTTTCATACCGGTTAACGGCTTTACAACTTTAGACTTGAGTACATCAAAGCCTACGCGGTCGCGAAGCACTTCTAAGTAATGAAGCACATTGGTTTCGCCATTGTAGGGTGTGTCTGACTTTAAGTAGCGATTTACCTTATCGCAGATATCTGCATCCTTTTGTATATCGAGATTTACGCGTTTAATTACATGGTGGCAGGCAGAGCATAGCGTTACCAATTCCCTACCCTGCTCCTTTGCGGATGCCAGCGCACGGACAGAGCTGAGTCTTGTGCCAATCTCGTCCTTTGCCATCGGATAGACTGCACCACAGCATTGCCATTGCGGAAGCTCCTCTAATGTGAAGCCCAAGGCAGACGCGGCTGCCTGTGCATAGTTATCTAATTTTTTACCCTTGGTTTTCAGGGTACAGCCCGGAAAATAGGAATATGTCATATTCACTCACCTTCACTTAAATCATAATGCCTAATTCAGCATAAAGCCCAAAATTTTGCTTTTACATTATATCGCATTTCCTTCGTTCCGTCAACGATTTTTTGATATATTTTTATCGATTAGAACAAATACTAGCTATTATACTATTTTAGGAGAGATTTTTATGTGTACGGCTGTAACTTATGACGGAAAAGACCACTATTTTGGCAGAAATTTGGATTTTGAGTATTCCTTCCAAGAGGCGGTAACCATTACACCGAGGCGGTTTCCTTTTTCTTTTCGAAATACCGCTAAAATGACAGAGCATTTTGCTATCATCGGTATGGCTACGGTTGATAACAACTACCCACTCTATTACGATGCCACCAATGAATGTGGACTTAGTATGGCTGGGTTATATTTCCCGGGGAATGCGGTATATCATCCTCAAAAGGATAACCAAATCAATCTTGCACCCTTTGAGTTTATTCCATGGATTTTGGCACAATGCATAGATGTAAAACAGGCAAAGGAAAAAATTAAGGAAATCAACCTGGCGGATATTGCTTATAGTGTGCAATATCCCCAAAGTCCGTTGCATTGGATCATTGCGGATAAGACCTGTGCAATCACCGTAGAACCGACAGCGCAAAGCTTACAGGTGTATGAAAATCCAATCGGTGTGATGACCAACAATCCACCCTTCCCCTACCATATGCAAAATCTTTCGAACTATTTGAATCTTACGCGTGAGGAGCCTACAAACCGCTTTGCACCGGACTATCCGCTGAAGCCATACAGCCGCGGTATGGGTGCGATGGGTTTGCCGGGTGATTTGTCGTCTGCCTCGCGATTTGTGCGTGCCGCATTTGTAAAGCTAAACTCTGTGCGCAAGGATACGGAATCTGCCGCAATCAGTCAATTTTTTCACATTCTAGGCGCTGTTGCACAGCAAGAGGGTTGCGTGCGTGTAGGAGATGGATTTGAACGAACAATTTATTCCAGCTGTTGTAATGTGGATAAGGGCATCTATTATTATACGACCTATGAAAATGCGCAAATTACAGGTGTATCTATGCAAAATACAGACTTAGATAGCAATACACTTACTACTTTTCCCCTCGTAACGGGCCAACAAATCCGAATGGAAAATTAAAATGGGTGGGGCATATAATCTGCCCCACCCTATATTTCTGTACTAAAATTCAGAAAATTCAACATTTTGACTGATTTAAGCCTTTTAAAAAAGAAAAATTAAGGAAAAATTTCTCTTTATTTACGGCAAGTTTCGTTATATAATGATGTATAACAAGAATTGGGAGGGTTTTCTATGAGAATCGTCATTAAAATCGGTACAAGCACGCTGGCCTACCCCACAGGCCATATTAACATTCGTCGGGTGGAGGAATTGTGCAAGGTTATCAGCGATATTAAAAATGCCGGAAATCAAGTGATAGTTGTTTCTTCCGGCGCTATCGCAATGGGCATTGGCAAGCTTGGGCTCCGTGAACGCCCCAAGGATATTCCGACAAAACAGGCCGCGGCCGCTGTCGGTCAATGTGAACTAATGTACATATACGATAAGCTGTTTAGTGAATACAACCATACGGTTGCACAGCTACTTATTACCGGTGAGGATGTAGAAAATGACACACGCCACACCAATTTCAGTAACACCTTGGCACGCCTGATGGATTTAGATGTAATCCCGATTATTAACGAAAATGATACCGTTGCCACCAAAGAAATTGTTATTGGCGATAACGATACCTTGGCCGCAATTGTTGCGCAAAGTGTAAAAGCTGATAAGCTCGTTCTGCTGTCGGATATTGACGGTCTGTATACAGCTGACCCCCATCTTGATCCGAATGCCAAGCTGATTCAAGTGGCACATAGCATTGATGCGGATATTTTGGCATTGGCAGGCGGAAGCGGCAGCAATTTGGGCACAGGCGGTATGGTTACAAAGCTGGAAGCCGCGAAAATCTGTTTGAGCTGCGGCTGTGATATGATAATCACCAACGGCAATAATCCCAATAACCTCTATGATATTATGGATGGCAAGTCCGTTGGTACCACATTTACGGAGAAGGTCTATGCTTAATATGTTGCAGGCCGCAAAAGCGGCTAAAATGGAAATTTCCCAGCTCTCCACCGAGAAGAAAAACAATGCTCTTTATGCAATGGCAGATGCCTTAATCGCACAAAAAGCGTTGATTCTCGATGCAAATAAGAAAGATATGGACGCGGCAAGCGATACAATTTCCTCTGTTATGCTGGACAGACTGCGCTTAACAAGTGATAGAATCGTCGGTATGGCAGAGGGCATACGGGCGGTGGCAAAGCTACCGGACCCTGTTGGTTGCAAAATGGACGAATATATCCGCACAGACGGCTTGAAAATTACGAAGGTTTCGTCCCCCATTGGTGTGGTTGCCATTATCTATGAGAGCCGTCCTAATGTAACCAGCGATGCGGCCGCGCTGACCTTGAAAAGCGGTAATGTCTGTATCCTGCGTGGCGGAAAAGAGGCATATCGTTCTGCCAATGCCATTGTACAGGCGTTGCGTGCAGGCTTGCAGTCCGTTGGAATCAACCAAAACGCAATCAATCTTGTGTCGGATACTTCACGCGAGAGTGCGACCGTGCTTATGAAAGCGCAGGGTTTTGTGGATTTGCTGATACCGCGTGGCGGTGCCGGTTTAATCAATGCCTGTGTTGAACAGGCAACCGTACCCTGTATCGCAACCGGTACGGGAATTTGCCATATATATGTGGAAAAAAGTGCAGATTTCGATATGGCATTGCGCATCATTGAAAACGCCAAAACCAGTCGCCCGAGTGTCTGTAATGCAGAAGAAGTATTGCTGGTTGACAAAGAAATTGCAGATAGATTTCTTCCTCTTCTGTACGAACGGCTGGTTACCAAGCGTGATGTGCCTGTGGAACTGCGTTTGGATGATATGGCTTCCCATATCATTCCCGGTACAAAGGCAACACCTGCGGATTTTGATACCGAATTTCTAGATTACATATTGGCAATTCGTTGCGTAAGCGGTGTAGAAGAAGCAATCGAACATATTACATTACATTCCACAGGCCACAGCGAAGCTGTAATCACGCAAAATGAGGATGTAAAATTGGCATTTACATCCGGTGTGGATAGCGCGGCTGTGTATGTCAATGCATCTACCCGATTCACCGACGGTGGTGAATTCGGACTTGGCTGCGAAATGGGTATCTCCACGCAAAAGCTCCACGCAAGAGGCCCTATGGGTCTGCAGGAGCTGACCAGCTATAAGTACGTCATTCAAGGCGACGGCCATATTAGATAGGAGTAATGTTATGAAATACGGATTTATTGGTTGCGGCAATATGGGCGGTGCGATTGCAAAGGCGTTATCAACCAAAACAACGGACATTGCACTTGCCGATGCCACCGATAAGGCAGAAAAGCTTGCGCAGGAATTGGGTTGTACTTCTGCCGATAACGAAACGGTTGTCAGTACCTGTGAACGCGTGTTTTTAGCGGTAAAGCCGCAGGTTATGGCGCAGGTTTTGCAACCCCTGCAACCTGTTTTTAAGGAAAAGAAACCACTGGTCATAACTATGGCCGCCGGTCTTACGATTGCGCGCATTGAGGAAATGCTTGGCACTTCCCTACCCGTTATCCGCATTATGCCGAACACACCCGTTGCTGTGGGTGCCGGAATGATTCTCTACTGCCGCAACAAGCTTGTAACAGATGCTATGCTGGCGGATTTCTTAC
This sequence comes from Faecousia sp., assembly GCA_045576395.1. Lineage (GTDB taxonomy): Bacteria > Bacillota > Clostridia > Oscillospirales > Oscillospiraceae > Faecousia. The sequence continues at coordinate 6,158 of JAZNGK010000178.1, forward strand.
AGGATGCTACGGCGTGCGGTCAATGGGATATGCTGGATGAAGATTTGATTGATGCCGCAGGTGTCGTTTCCGGTTGTGGACCTGCCTACATGTATATGTTCCTTGATTCTTTGGCAGAGGGCGCTTGCGCTTGCGGTGTGCCGAAAGAGAAGGCAATATCATACGCCGCGGCAACGATGATTGGTGCCGCAAAGATGGTACAACAGGACAGCCGCACACCCGAGGAATTGAAAAATGCGGTTTGTTCCCCCGGCGGTAGTACCTTAGCAGGCGTAAAGGTCTTGGACGATGCGCAATTTAAGCAGATAATGATGGATTGTGTCAAAGCCGCGTATAAGCGAAATCAAGAGCTTGGTAAATAAAAGAACATCCACCGATAACAATCGGTGGATGTTTCGCTTCTGCGCAAATTCATAAGAACAACACAAAATATTTTACATTTATTAACAAAATTTCTCCCACATAGTGCTATGTTTAATAAGCAAGGAGATGTATAAAATGCGTATTATAAAGCTCATAACAGCCATATTGGTAGTTTCTATGCTGCTCGGTGCCTGCGGTACAAAAACCGGCCAAACCCCGACCGGCTCAACAGAATCGCTTGGTCAAGACACCTCTGCTTCCGTATCGGAAAACATCGTTACGAAGCAGGTTGGCGAATCCGCGACAACGATTCGTTTAGCGGATAACGACATTACAGTAAACGGCAAGGCTGTTTCAACAGATTCCAACGCGGATGTATACATAGGTAATGACATTGTATTCTATTTGGAAGGACAGCCTTTTACATATGGCGAAGGCGATAAGGATGATGCACATTCGCAGACAGAAGCGGATGCGCATACCGTTGTGCACATCACCAAACCGGGTGAATACATTGTATCCGGTACACTTTCTGCCGGTCAAATTGCCATTGATTTGGGCGAAGATGCAAAAAAAGACCCCAATGCGGTTGTTACCCTTATGCTCGACGGTGTTGATATTACTTGCTCCGTTGCGCCTGCGGTGATTTTCTACAATGTTTACGAATGTGGCACAGCAGAAGAAGAAACAGCTACTATGACTGTGGACACTTCTTCTGCCGGCGCCAATGTCATTTTGGCAGATGATAGTATGAATAAGGTGAATGGCTCTTATGTAGCGCGTATTTATCAGTCTGTGGAATTAAGTGAAGACGGAACCGAAATTCTTGACAGCAAAAAACTCCACAAGTATGACGGTGCGTTTTATTCCAAGATGTCTATGAATATTTACGGTGAAAGTATCGGAAACGGAATTTTGAACATAAATGCGGAAAACGAGGGCTTGGATTCCGAACTGCATTTGACCCAATATAGCGGTAATATTCATATTCAATCCGGGAACGACGGAATTAACACCAACGAAGACAATGTTTCCGTTGCCAATTTTAAGGGTGGCAGTCTAACTATTGTTGTTACCGGCACAACCGGTGAGGGTGATGGAATTGATTCCAACGGCTGGCTGATTATTGACGGTTGTAAAGTAACGGCTTCCGCTTGCGGTTTCAGCAGTGATGCCGGCATTGACGCAGATAAGGGCGTTTATATTCAAAGTGGGCAAGTGATTGCAAGCGGTAATATGCTGGACCATGTGCAAGGAGAACAGACACACGCAACCTTTACCTTCTCCAAATGGCAGACAGGTGGCAAAGCTTACACCTTAAAGGATGAAGCAGGCAACGCAGTACTGACTTGCACACCTGCAAATGATTTCCAATATTTGGTGGTATCTGCACCAAATTTAACTGCCGGTAATTACACCTTTTGGAAGGAAGATATCCAATTATCCGGTGCGAAAGTCGGTATGGGAATGGGTGGCGGTATGCCGGGTGGTATGCAAGGAGGAGAACAACCTGAAATGCCGGAGGGTATGAATCCACCGGAAGGCAATCCATTTGAAGGCATGGAGAAGCCGAACGACACACCAATGGAAGGTATTGAAAATCCTGATAGAGAGCCGCCTGCCGGTATAGAGCCACCGGATGGAGGAAACGAACAGCGCCCCGGCGGTATGGGCGGTTTCCCCAACGGAAATATGGGACAAGGCGCAGAAGTATCACAAATTTTTGAAATTTCAAACGGTAGTAACGCCTTTCAAATTGTTGAATAACGCAAAAAAGCATCCACCGATTGTTATCGGTGGATGTTTCTCTTTAGATAATGGCCCTTACGCGGATGACACCATCCATACTATCTAGCTTTGCAATCACTTCGGCAGAAGGAACGCTGTCTAAATCCAGCATAGTATAAGCATACTCACCTTTGCTTCGGTTCAGCATATCACAGATATTGATGTTTTCTTCCGCGAATGCGGCAGTAAATTGGCTCAAAGCGTTCGGATTATTCTTGTGCAAAACGGTAATTCTTGCCGCTTTTGCAGGGATGCCCATATCACAATTGGGGAAATTAACGGAGTTAACAATGTTGCCATTTTCCAAATAGTTCATAATTTGGTTGACGGCCATTTTTGCGCAGTTATCTTCCGATTCCTCGGTAGATGCACCCAAGTGCGGAATGGCAATGACACCTTCCATACCGGCAGTTCTGTCATTAGGGAAATCGGTGATATAGCGACGCACCTTTCCGGACTTCAAAGCCTCTTCCATCGCATCGTCATCAACCAGCAGGTCGCGAGCAAAGTTCAAAATTACAACGCCGTCTTTCATCTTGGCGATGGCTTCGCGATCGATCATCTTTTTGGTATCGTCCAACAGTGGAACGTGTAGTGTAATAATGTCGCAGTTCACGTAAATCTCATCGCGTGTCTTTGCGTGAATGATATGGCTATCAAGATTCCAAGCGGCACCAATGGAAATAAACGGGTCGCAGCCATACACTGTCATTCCCAGCTTTCTTGCTGCATTGGCTAGAGGACCACCAATCGCACCCAGACCAATTACGCCCAAGCTTTTTCCCATAATTTCATGGCCGGCAAATTGAGATTTCCCCTTTTCGACCTGCTTGCCGACATCGGGCGTATCCTTAATGGTTTGCACCCAATTGATACCACCGACAACATCACGGCTACCTAACAGCATACCGCAAATTGCCAATTCCACGACACCATTGGCGTTTGCGCCGGGGGTGTTAAATACCACGATACCCTCTTGTGCGCAACGGTCCAAGGGAATGTTATTTACACCTGCACCGGCTCTGCCGATTGCCAACAGGTTAGAAGAAAAGGACATATCGTGCATAGCGGCGCTACGCACAAGAATTGCCTCTGCCTGTGCAATATCCTCTGTCTTTTGATAAGCCTCTGTCCAAAGGGCAGTACCCTTGGGAGAGATTTTATTCAAGTAGTGATACTGAAACATACTAACCCTCTTTTCCGTTATCTATGGCTCTCTTCAAATTCCTTCATAAAGGCAACCAGCTTTTCAACACCCTCAATCGGCATAGCATTGTAGATGCTGGCGCGCATACCGCCAACAGTACGGTGGCCTTTCAAATTCACAAAACCTGCGGCAGTTGCGGCCTTTACAAATTCTGCATCCAATGCTTCATCACCGGTAACGAAAGGAACGTTCATCAAAGAACGGTCTTCCTTGCGAACGGTACCCTTAAAGAGCTTACTGCTATCTAAGAAGTCATAAAGCACCTTCGCCTTCTTTTCGTTACGCTCCTGCATAACCTTCAGGCCACCCATTTTCTTCAGCCACTTAAATACCTTACCGCAGATATAAATGCCGTAAGTAGGGGGCGTATTATACATAGAACCGTTGTCTGCGTGGATTTTGTATTGCAACATAGTGGGTGTACCGGGGAAGACATCCTCGGTAATCAAGTCTTCGCGGATAATGGCAATGACCACACCGGCAGGGCCGATATTCTTTTGCACACCACCGTAAATCATACCGTACTTTGTTACATCAACCGGCTCGGACAGGAAGCAGGAAGACACATCGGACACCAAAAGCTTACCCTTGGTGTTGGGCAAGGTGTGATACTTTGTGCCGTAAATGGTGTTATTCTCGCAAATATACACATAGTCAGCATCCTCGCTGATGGGCAAATCGGAGCAATCGGGAATGTAGGAGAAGGTTTTATCTGCAGAGGATGCCACAGCATTTGCTTTTCCATACTTCTTCGCCTCTTCGTATGCCTTTTTTGCCCATTGTCCGGTAATGATATAATCCGCAACGCCATTTTTCATCAAGTTCATGGGAATCATCGCAAATTGCTGGGATGCACCGCCCTGCAAAAATAAAACCTTGTAATTATCGGGAATGTTCATCAGTTCACGCAGGTCAGCCTCAGCATCATCAATAATTTGCTGATAAGCCTTTGAGCGATGGCTCATCTCCATTACGGACATACCTGTGCCGTTGTAATCCAGCATTTCTGCTGCTGCTTCCCGCAACATCTCCTCCGGCAACATACCGGGACCTGCGGAAAAATTATAAACTCTTGCCATTTTCATTTCCTCCTAATCAATCAGTAATTCCATTAAACGGTATCCCTCGGGCTGATAATTACCCGTTGCGCCGGCAGTCTTTTCAGAAAAGGTGGTCTGCTTTTCTTCAATATTACGACTATCATACAGCAAATAGGGTACCGGTTCTGAAGTGTGTGTACGCATACATATCGGTGTAGGATGGTCGGGCAATACAAGAATACGGTAAGGCTCATTTGCCTCGTCAAGCGCCTTGGTGATTACCCCGATGACCTTGCTGTCTATTTCCTCGATAGAACGAACCTTGTGATGAAGATTTCCCTGATGACCCATTTCATCGGGTGCTTCTATATGGATATATACAAAGTCTTGCTTATCTTCTAAAAGTGCCTTTACCGCTGCAGCCGCTTTGCCAAGATAATTGGTATCTAATGAGCCGGTTGCACCATCTACATGGGCAACAGCCATACCGGCGCCTACTGCAATTCCCTTTAGTAGGTCAACTGCGGAAATCATCGTGCCCTTAAGACCTGTTTTTGCGTGGAAGTCTTCCAAGGCAGGCTTGGTACCGGCTCCCCAAAACCAAAGGGAATTGGCTTTGTTTTTCCCTTCTGCGGCACGCTTGACATTCAGCGGATGGTTGTTCAGTATGTCAAAACTCTTTTCCATCATATCCCGAAACAGAGGATTCTCGGGCAGATATGTACCAATCACCTGTCCTAAATGGTCGTGTGGTGGTTCCATATCCAAAATTTCGCCCTTATCCCATACGGTTATGTGGCGGTAGCTGGTACCCGTGTAAAAACGGAAGGTATCCGATTGGAAAGCATCTCGAATGGCATCCATTAAAACATCCGCATCTTGCGTGGAAATTTCGCCTGCGCTATGGTCAAGAATGGTCTTTTCAGCGTAGGGCTCATCTTCCGTAAGGGTAACGATATTGCAACGGAAAATTACATCTGTATCCTTCATGGAAACACCCACGCTTAAAGCTTCCAACGGTGAGCGACCGGAATAGCAGGCTTGCGGATTATAGCCCATAACAGCTAAATTTGCCACATCGCTACCGGGCTTCATAGAATCCGGCACGGTTTTTGCCATTCCCATTAAGCCACCGCACGCCAATGCATCCATACAGGGTGTTGACGCATATTCCATTGGTGTCTTTCCGCCCAATTCCGTAATTGGCAGGTCTGCCATACCGTCTGCCAATACAACAATATACTTCAATTGAACTTCCCTCTTTTCTGGTCCTGTTGTAACGCATAAATGTATTTATTTATACTAGCACTTTTTGCGTAAAAATACAACAATAAATGTGAAAATTATTTAATTTTCCGAAAAGAAACCAATTCCTTTATCGAATTTTAGGAAATAATAGCAAAAACCTCGAACCTAGATGTAACCAGTCCGAGGCTTTGCGGTGCATTTTATACGATTTTTACCTTGTAATGCGTTAACCAGAAGTTGATTTGGAGCATAAAGGCGATGGTTTGTGGGAGCTTCATTAGCTGACCGTACCATGGCCACGCAAAATCGGTATCCAACAGTTGTGTCAGCGCCTTTTTGTCAATCATTCCGTAAATGGGTGCATCGTTTTTTTCAAGCAATTGTTTTAGTAAACGACTGACATTTTCTAAATATCTCGGGTCATAGGTTTTAGGATAAGGGCTTTTCTTACGCCAGAGTACCTCGTTAGGAAGAATCCCTTGCATGGCATGACGAAGTAACCCTTTTTCCTTATTTTGATAATCCTTATATGCCCATGGCACACCATACAAATATTCAGCGATTCTGTAATCACAAAACGGCACACGCACTTCCAAGCCACACGCCATACTCATTCTGTCTTTTCGGTCAAGAAGGGTCTGCATAAACCAAATTTGGTTTAAGTTTACCATTTCCTTCATCCGTTTTTCCTGTGGGGGTGTGTTGGGTAAAATGTCGCATTGCGCAAGTGTTTGGCTGTATTTGTCGCCAACGAAGCTCTCGGCATCCAACGCCATATCCGGATTTAGAAATTGCGCACGCAAAGCGGTATTTTGTGCCCACGGGAATCCGTTAAAATCCCGTATTTCTTGGTCGCGGTACCACGGATACCCACCGAAAATCTCATCGGCACACTCTCCAGACAATGCCATTTTCACTTCCTTACGAATATTTCTGCAAAAGGCAAGCAGTGAAAAATCCACATCTGCCATTCCCGGCAAATCCCGCGCAATTGTGGCGTTTTCCATTTCGTTCATCAGGTCGTCAGGTGTTAACACGGTCCAATGATGATTGCTGTTGAGTGCCTCTTGCATACGCACAATATAGCTGTTGTCGGAGTTCGGCTGAAACTTTCCCGGCACAAAGTATTTATCGTTATTTTCATAGTCAACGGAGAATGTGTTTAATTGCTCCGACCTATCCTGCATCTGCTTGGCGCAAATTGAAGAAATGAGGCTGGAATCCAAACCGCCGGATAAAAAGGTGCCAATCGGCACATCCGACACCATTTGCCGACGAATGGCATCGGTTACAAGATAGCGTACGGTTTCCGTTGTTTCCGTAAAGCTGTCCGTATGTTCCCTGTCGCGTAATTTCCAATATTGCCACCATTTCCAATTTCCGCCAGCGTAATATCCACAACAGCCCGGCATCAGTTCTTCTATATTTTTCAGCACACCGCTACCCGGTATCCGTCCGGGTCCCAGCAGGACAATCTGCGCTGCCCCTTCCCTATCCAATTCTCTTGGGACACCGGGGTAGGCTAACAGTGTTTTCATTTCCGAGGAGAACAGCATACCACCCGAAAATGCTGTGTAAAACAACGGTTTTACGCCCATTCGGTCGCGTGCCAAAAACAATCGTTTTTTCTTTTTCTCCCATACGCCAAACGCAAAAATACCGTTAAACCGTTCCACACAATCTGCTTCCCATTGGGCATATGCGTGGAGCACAACCTCGGTATCACTGTGGGTAAGAAATGTATGGCCTAAGGAAAGTAAGTCGCTTTTTATCTCCTGCGTGTTATACAGTTCACCATTATAGGTAATGACATATTCTTCCCCTGCCCAACGCAAATCCATAGGCTGCGCGCCATTTTCCGGGTCAATAATTGCAAGTCGGCTATGTAACAGACAGCATTGGCGTTCCATATAGCTACCGGTGCCGTCCGGACCCCGATGCAACATCGTACAAAGCAACGAATCCAAAATTTGTGAATCATAAGGCAATCCCAAAATCCCGGCAATTGCACACATATAATCCCAACTCCTTTCAATCTCTATATTCTATGCAAATTTATTTCGTTCGTGCATAGGTTTTGCAAGTTTGCGGCATACTGTGATGGGTGATGTAAATGAAAGGTAGTAAGGATGTGCTGTCTTCAATTCTGAAGACAACGCAAATGGGACAAATCGGAATCCGCAGCATTTTGAAGAATCAATTGCGCGCAAGCTTGCGTACGGAATTGAATTCACAATTAAAAGAATATGATGCCATTGAGCAGGAAGCACACGGAATTGCACTTTCTCGTGGTTGGCAATTAAAGGAGTTAGACCCCGCAATCAAAGGTATGACAGATATGATGACGCGTTCTCGCTTATCGTTCGGAAATGCTGACTCCAAGGCGGCACAGATGATGATACAGGGAAATACGAGAGGTATCATTAAAGGCTTTAAGAATCTAAATCAATTCCCTCCCTCCGATCAGAGGGTTGCGAATCTTGCGCAAAAGCTCATTGACTTTGAAGAAACCAATAACAAACAACTCCAAGGGTTTTTGTAAGCCCTTGGAACTTTTTTTAGGTTTTTGCATAGCATAAAAAGAATCAGAAAGGAGGGGGTATTCTGTCTGCCACAGGTTACATACAAGTCCACGCCTACACCAGCTACGCGCAAATTCCCCTAAAGGATGTTGCCGTATCCGTTACCGATGCAAGTGGTGCAGCGATTGCTCTGCGACTGACAAACAGAAGTGGGTTTTTAGACGCGCCCATAGAGATTGAAGTGCCGGATTTGGCATCGAGCCAAACACCCAATACAGGCGTCATTCCCTTTGCTATTGTAAATCTGTATGCACGGCTAAATAACTATGAAGCCGTCGAAATAGAAAATCTGCAGATTTTTGCAAACACAACCACACTACAAAATCTTGAGATGATTCCGCTTTCGGAGCTTCCGAAAGCATGGAATAAGCTGGAAATTTTTAACACGCCACCGCAGAACTTATAGGAGGGTGCGTATGCCACCGGTTGTAACGCCTTTTGTACCTCAAAGAATCACAGTCCATTTGGGACCGCCGTCGTCCAATGCTGAAAATGTAACGGTGTCTTTTTCCGACTATGTGAAAAATGTCGCTTCCAGCGAAATCTATCCCACTTGGGACGAAAGCGCGCTCCGTGCAAATATTCTTGCAATCGTTTCATTCGCGCTCAATCGTGTATATACGGAATTTTATCGCAGTAGAGGCTACGATTTTGATATCACAAACTCAACTGCGTATGACCAGTTTTTTGTAAAAGGTCGTGCATACTTCGAGAATATATCACGCTTGGTAGATGAACTGTTTAATGACTATTTACGCAGACCCGGCTTTGTAGAACCGCTTGCCGCAAAGTTTTGCAACGGCACGACGGTTACCTGTGAGGGTCTTAGTCAATGGGGTAGTCAAAATTTGGCACAGCAAGGTTATACATCTACGCAAATTCTCCGTAGCTATTACGGGAATGTAGAAACGGTTGCCAATGCGCCCATACGCGGTATCACCGCTTCCTATCCGGGAACGCCCTTGCGGGTTGGTAGTACGGGGCCGAATGTCGTTGTTTTGCAGACATCCCTTAACCGAATTGCGCAGAATTATCCGGCGATTCCCAAAATTCCTGTGGTCGATGGCATATACGGACCACGAACGGAGGCTTCCGTTCGCACACTGCAACAAATCTTCGGCTTGACACCGGACGGCATTGTCGGACCGGCTACATGGTATGAAATTGTACGACTTTACGGCGGTGTCAATTCGCTGTCTGAATTACGAAGTCAAGGTCAGCAATTTTACGCGATAAATTGGTCGCCGCCTAATGCCTTGCAGATAGGAGATTCCGGTGATAAGGTGCGTCAGCTTCAGTATATGCTCTCGGTTTTATCTGCCTATATTACAGGAATTCCACCCCTAACTGCCGACGGGATTTACGGCACAGCCACACGCGCTGCAGTGTTGGCGGCACAGCGTCGATTCGGTCTGCCGGAAACGGGAGTTGTCGATGCCGCTACCTGGGACGAAATTTATGACCAGTACGCAGGAATTGAGAATACAACCCTGCGTAGTGGGGAAACCTTCCCAAGAACACCGGAGGCAACCGCACCGGCAAGCAATGTGCGACCGGTGGGTAATTTCAGAAGAAACGGTACTACAACCGTTACGCAAAATCCAAATTACGCGCGCACGACAACTCTCACCCAATTTCCCGGTCGCGATTTGAGTATGGGCGGTCAAGATACTGTTAGACAGGAGGTGGTACGATGAAACCGGGTGAATCCTTCGTAGAACAGCCAATCCGCAGTTTACAAACGATGCTACGCGTGATTGCAGAGGACGATGCACGCCTGCCTACAGTTGTACCCGACGGTATTTACGGGCCAACCACCATGAATTCCGTTACTGCCTTTCAAAGGCTCTATGGTCTGCCTGTAACGGGTGTTACAGACCAAGCAACATGGGATAAAATCGTGGCAATTTATGAAACAGCCCTGATTCGTGTTGGGCAAGCAGAGCCAATTGAAATCATTATGGAACCGGGAGAGGTTTTTCGTTTAGGTGATAGCAACGCATACATTTATCTATTGCAGAGTATCCTTACTCAATTATCAAACGACAACCCCACTATTTCGCCACCGGACCATAATGGAGTGCTGGATAATCCGACCAGTGAGGCATTGGCTGCCTTTCAATTTTTAGCCGGACTTCCGCCAACAGGCGAGTTGGATAAAGTAACTTGGAAATACCTAGTTAAGCAATTTACCTTAAGCGCAAGCCGTCAATCTGCACGCCAATTGTAAAAATTTTATGTAAAAACGACTTGGTACTTGATTCATTTGAGAAAAGAGAATATAATATTGGGTGAGCTGGAAGATTTACCCGGAGGATTACCTGCATGTTTGTCAAAGATTGGAAAAAAGACATTTTTACCATTCCGAATCTGCTAAGCCTGTTCAGATTGGTCCTAATCCCCATATATGTTGCGATTTACTTAAACGCACGGAATGCTGCAGATTATTACTTGGCTGCAGGGATTCTTGCTGTCTCCTGTCTGACAGACTTAATCGACGGAAAAATCGCCAGACACTTTAATATGATTTCCTCTCTGGGTAAGCTCTTAGACCCCGTTGCCGATAAGGCAACACAGTTTACTTTGATTATTTGCTTAACCATGAAATACAATGTGCTGTGGTATTTGGTGGGATTATTTGTATTAAAGGAAAGCTTTCAGTTGATTGCAGGCGGCATCCGTCTTCGCAAAAAAGTTATGCTAAAGGGTGCGCTGTTAAGCGGTAAAATTTGTACCACAGTCCTGTTTGTTAGCTTGATTCTTATGGTAATGCTGCCGGATTTAAGTGTAGAAATTGTCAATTTGATTGCAGTTATCGATGCGTTGTTTATGCTGATTGCCTTTGTCCATTATGTAATTGCGTATTTCTTTATGAGCAGTAAATTTCAAGTGCTGGACGACTAACATATAAATTTCAGCCCCTGCTGTTAAGCAGGGGCTGAAATTTATCTTGATTTAGAAAACACCTTGCTCCATCATAGCGGTGGCAACCTTTTCAAAGCCGGCAATATTTGCACCGGCTACCAAGTTGTAGCCAAGTCCATACGCCTCTGCCGCCTCTGCGGATGCTCTGTGAATATCAACCATCATCTTATGAAGCTGTGCGTCTACTTCCTCAGCTGTCCATACCAAGCGTTCAGAATTTTGGCTCATCTCCAAGCCGGAAACACCTACACCGCCGGCATTAACTGCCTTAGAGGGTGCAACAATCATACCGGGCTGTTCCATCAGGAAATACAAAGCATCATTGGTGGTTGGCATATTGGCAACTTCAATGTAATATTTTGTGCCGTTGGCTACAATACGCTTTGCTTGCGCCATATCCACATCATTTTGCAAGGCAGAGGGCATTACGATATCAGCCTTCACACCCCAAGGCTTCTCATTAGGCACAAATTGGACACCGAATTTTTCTGCATAATCCTGCACACGATTGCGCCCGGAAGCGCGCATTTCGAGCATATAATCGACTTTCTCCGCACTTGAGGAAACACCCTCTGGGTCATAAATATATCCGTCGGGACCCGACAAGGTAACGACCTTGGCACCGAGATGCATCGCTTTCTTGCAAATACCCCACGCCACATTGCCGAAACCGGAAATGGCAATTGTCTTACCATCGATAGACTCGCCTTCATGCTTTAGTACCTCTTGCAAGTAGTACATAGCACCATAACCTGTCGCTTCGGGTCGGTTAAGGCTGCCGCCGTAGCTAAAGCCTTTTCCTGTCAGCACACCGTTCTCCCAAACACCCTTCAAACGACGATACTGTCCAAATAGGTATCCGATTTCACGACTGCCAACGCCCATATCCCCTGCCGGCACATCTACATCGGGTCCGATATAACGGTACAAAGCAGTCATAAAGCTCTGACAAAAGCGCATAATTTCTGCATCGGATTTTCCCACAGGGTCAAAGTCCGAGCCACCCTTTGCACCGCCCATAGGCAGACCGGTCAAGCTGTTCTTAAAAGTCTGTTCAAATCCTAAAAACTTAATAATGCTGGGGTTTACATTAGGTTGAAAGCGCAAACCGCCCTTGTAAGGGCCGATTGCACCGTTAAATTGACAACGATAACCGATATTGGTGTGTGTTTGGCCGTTATCATCGGTCCACACAACACGAAATGTAATCATACGCTCCGGCTCAACAATACGATTCAGCAGGTCAGCTTTCTCATATTCTGGATGCTTATCAACCATGGGTGCAATTGACGTTAACACCTCTTCAACGGTTTGCACAAATTCAGGCTCATTACTGTACTTTTTCCTAACATGCTCTATTACACGAGCTACATACGCATTCATTCTAAACTACCTCCTATATAACAATCCCTTTTAAATGAGAAACGAATTTCAACCCATTATATGTTAGGTGATTTTGATTGTCAATTACATATATAATAATTTTAATCAACTTATCATAATAAAATTATTATATTGCAGCTTTCAAAGGAGATTGATTATCCAAAGTAAATATGATATAATATGGAAAATTTAATTTTGGAATTCGTGGGAGGATATACATATGGATTACAGCAAATTGCAAAACGGAAGCGATATCCGCGGTGTTGCTTTGGAAGGCATTGAAGGTCAGCACATCAATCTGACGGAAGATGCTTGTAAGGACATCGGCAGAGGCTTTGCCCTGTGGCTGGTAAAGAAGACCGGCAAGACGAGTGGTCTGCGTGTTGCTGTGGGGCGCGATTCCCGTTTGTCCGGTGAAACGCTATGCAATTGGATTTGCGAGGCTATGGTCGCGCAGGGCTTAGAGGTAACCAATTTTGGTATGGCAAGTACGCCTGCGATGTTCATGGCAACTGTTACCGAGGGTTATGCCTTTGACGGTTCTGTGATGATTACTGCCAGCCACCTACCCTTCAATCGGAATGGCTTTAAGTTCTTTACTGCCGAGGGCGGTTTGGAAAAGGGTGATATTAAAGCAATCTTGGAATTTGCTTCTGCTGATATCGGCACAGGTCTTGCCGCAGGCGCGCTGATTAAAGGCGAATTTATGGACACCTATGCCAACATCCTTGCAGATAAAATTCGTACCGCTACCGGTGAGGAGAAGCCGCTGGAAGGGTTCCGCATTGTTGTTGATGCCGGTAACGGTGCCGGCGGATTCTATGTGGACAAAGTGCTGAAGCCCTTGGGTGCCAATACAGAGGGCAGCCGCTATCTAGACCCCGACGGAAGCTTCCCCAACCACATTCCCAACCCCGAGGATAAGACGGCTATGGCGGCAATTACCGAATCCGTAAAAATGGCAAAAGCGGATTTGGGTATCATCTTTGACACCGATGTTGACCGCGCAGGCGCTGTCCTTAGCGACGGTAGTGAGTTAAACCGCAACCGCATTATTGCTATGCTGTCTGCTATTTTGCTTCGCGAATATCCCGGCACAACCATCGTAACCGACTCCATCACCTCGACCGGACTTGCCAAGTTCATCACAGAAAAGGGCGGTATTCATCACCGCTTCAAAAGAGGCTACCGAAATGTTATCAACGAATCCATTCGTTTGAACAACTTAGGACAGGATAGCCAACTTGCTATCGAAACCTCCGGCCACGGTGCGTTAAAGGAAAACTACTTCCTGGATGACGGCGCCTATCTTGTAACCAAGCTGCTTATTGAGCTTGCACGGGGCAAAAAAGAGGGTTATACCTTGGAATCCCTTATCGCATCCTTGGAAGAGCCTGTTGAAAGTGTGGAGTTCCGTATGAATATCCTGCTTGATGATTTCAAGGAGTACGGTCAACGGGTTATTGATGAACTGACCGCCTATGCCGAAAAGCAATCCGGTTGGAGCTTGGCACCCAGCAATTTTGAAGGCGTGCGTGTCAACCTGGACGACGCACACGGCAACGGCTGGTTCTTACTGCGGTTGTCCTTGCATGACCCCCTGCTGCCGCTAAATATTGAGAGCAACTCCGTTGGCGGCGCAAAGCAGATTGCCAAGGAATTGGCAGGCTTTATTGCAAATTATGACAAGCTGGACGCAGAAAAGCTGATTATCTTCGCAAAATAAACACATATACTTTAGGCCACCCGTTTGGGTGGCCTAATTTGTAGTAGCAATTATAATAAAAGTGTGGTATACTAAACGAAAATACCACAATAGAGGTAGAAAACCTATGAGATTTTTGCTTACATTATGGCTTTCCAAATTGATTGCGTATGCGGTCAACTTAGTGGACAAAAACCGCGGCAGTAATTACGCCGGAAGTATTGCAATTAAGCTTATGCCGAATTTTGTTGCCGGTTTTCGGAATATAAACTATGATAATGTGTATTTCATTTCCGGTACAAACGGCAAATCCACAACCACCAATCTTTTGTATCATACGCTGACATCAGCAGGAAAATCTGTCGCCTGCAACACAGAGGGCGCGAATATGATGGGTGGCGTTGCCACAACGCTGATTAAAAATTCATCTCTGTTTGGTGCGTTGCAGACGGAATATTTGGTTTTAGAAATTGACGAGCGGAGCTTTCCGGGTATTCGCAAGGTGTTACCGGGCCGAAATCTCGGTCTTACCAACCTGCAAAAAGACCAAGTTCAGCGTAATGGCGACCCGGATTTCATATTGCGAAAGATTCGCGGTGCTGTCAGCGAGGATATGACCCTGTTTCTAAACAACGAAGAGCCACGCAGTCGCAGTTTAGAGGATTATGCCGGTAAAACAGTTTATTTTAGTGTGGATAGCAACCAATATAGCTATACCAATGATGATTTTTACGCAGTTACGCTCCCCTGTCCCAAATGCGGTCATCCCATCACCTATGCGCAATATAACCTTGCCAATATTGGCACATTCCGTTGCACAAAATGCAACTATCAATCACACAAAAATGTCCATGTTTCCGTTTCCCAAATCGATTTTGAGAGAAAAACCTTTGTCTGCGATGACGCCGTTTGGACAATTCCTTACAGCAATCCGTTTTATATTTATAATTTTGCTATGTGTATTGCCATTTGTCGCGGTATCGGTCTGTTAGACAGAGAAATTCAAAACGGCTTCCGTTCGTTTACCAATCCTGCCTCTCACGAAAGTGTGATGCAATATAAGGGCAAGGAAATCCACTATCTTCGTGGCAAGCAGGAAAATCCGGAAGCGCTCCAATCTCAGCTGGACATCATCGCATCTGATAAGCGCAGAAAAGCTGTATTTGTCGGTATGTATCAAATTACACACTTCTACCCCTACTATGGTGGCAGTTTCTATTTCTTTGATTGCGACTTCGCACCCATTGTAAAAAGCGATGTAGAGCGCTATGTCGCCTTCTCCGAAACCGTTGCCAATGATATTGCCAGCCGTATGATTTTGGCAGGCGCTGAGGAAAATCAAGTGCGCATCCATGACACGAACGATATACCAACCGTATTCCAAGAACTAGATGACATTGAATCTGATGTGGTATATATTTTGACCAACACCGTCCACGCACCGGAAATTAAAAAATATTTTAATCAAGGAGGTGCACGAAATGGATAACATTACCGTTGGTTGGATGTATCCCAATTTATTGAATCTCCATGGTGAGCGCGGTAGCGTGCAGGCTTTGGTGGAAATCGGCAAAAAGCTTGGCGTTGCTGTTGAAATTCTGCGGATTGAGGATTTTGATGACCCAATCCCATTTGATAAGCTGGATTTGTTGATATTTCTGCCGGGAGAGATTGCAACCTTCTACCATTTGATTCCTGCATTAAAGACAGAATCTCTACGCACATATTTAGAGCAAGGCGGTTATTTGCTTGCCATCGGTACTTCGGGACTTATGTTTGGCAACACCATCACGCGTGAAGACGGCACGAAGCTCAACGGGCTTGGCTTTTTGGATATGGATGCCAAGGAACGAAGATTTGTATGGGGCGATGACCTGCACTTCAAAGTGAATGAAACAGGTATGGATTTAGCGGGTGCGCAAATCCAAATGGCAGATGTAACAGCCAAACAACCGCTTGGCACAACCCTCTATGGTATGGGTAATAACAACACAGGCGCAGAGGGTGCGCGTTGGAACAACCTCATTTATACCAATTGCCTGGGTCCTTTATTTGTAAAGAATCCTTGGTTTGCAGAGTATATCCTCAAAGAAATTTGCAAGCAAAAAAATGTGAAAATTCAAGTAGATACGCAGTACCCGATTGCTAAGAATTCCTTTGAAGCAACGCTGAAATTTATTGATTCCAAACCAAAAAAATAAATTTAGAGCCACCCAGCGGGTGGCTCTAAATTTTAACAACCGTGTAGGCGTTTCTTTCCGGGTAAATCGGTAGGCTCAAAGCTGAGCGCCTTCCCCTGCTCCAGACCGGCAATGCCATTGACGATATTCTTTTCTTCACCGCTTCCGGTGCTAATGTAATTATATTTTTAAAGATAATTAACCCAGCAATTTCTCAATAGCCGCCAGCTTCAAGCAGGTGCAGAATACATCCATAGCCTTTTCCAATTCTGCAACAGGAGGCAGAGTGGGTGCAATACGGATATTGCTGTCCTGCGGGTCGTTGCCGTACGGGAAAGTTGCGCCTGCAGGTGTCATCACCACGCCTGCTTCCTCACACAGGGCGAGCGCGCGCTTTGCGGTGCCATGCATTGTGTTTAGGCTCACAAAGTAGCCACCCTTAGGACGATTCCATTGCGCAAAACCGCAGGGGGCAATTTCCTTATCCAGTATATCAGCAACCACACCGAATTTCGGTCCGAGGACAGTCGCATGGCGCTTCATAACTTCCAGCGTGTGTGCCTTGTTCTTCAAGAACTTCACATGGCGAAGCTGGTTAATCTTGTCGTGGGAGATTGTCTGTACACCAAAGAGCTTAAGGAAATACTGAATATTGGCAACAGAAGATGCCAAAACAGAAATACCTGCACCGGGGAAGGTGATTTTCGAGGTAGATGCAAATTCAAATACCATATCCGGATTGCCGGTCTTCTCGCACAGAGAAATAATATCGGGGAACGGCACAAAATCACCGTCAAATTCGTGTACACAGTAGGCATTATCCCACATAATGGTAAAATCGGGAGCCGCAGGCTTTAGCTTTGCAAAGCGATTAACGGTTTCCTCGGAATAAATAATGCCGTCGGGGTTGGAATATTTCGGCACGCACCAGATACCCTTTACTTGAGGGTCTTTTACAAGCTGCTCAACCACATCCATATCAGGACCCGTAGCGGTCATAGGAACGGTAATCAGCTCTGCGCCGAAGAATTCTGTAATTCTAAAGTGGCGGTCATAACCGGGACTCGGACACAGGAACTTGACAACATCCTCTTTACCCCAAGGTCTGGGACTATGTAGCAAACCATGAGAGAATGCACGACCGATTACATCAAACATCAAATTCAAGCTGGCAGTACCGCCAACAAAGGTCTGCTCGGGCTTACAGCCCAGCACATCTGCCCAATAAGCTCTGGCGACAGGCAAACCTGCCAACTCACCATAGTTTCTTGCGTCGATGTTGTCGGTAAAGCACTCTGCAGGGTCAACAAAACAGCGCAAAATATCGCTGACCAAATCCAACTGACCTGCACAGGGCTTGCCGCGTACCATATTCAGCTTCAGATTTTGCGACTTACAGTCTGCATAATGGTCGCTTAAGCGCTTATACTCTTCTTGTAATTCCACTTTTGACATGAATAAATAAGACATAGTTTCCCCCTTTTCCTAATCTATATTTGCTGTGGTTACTATACACCTATTTCAGCAAAACTTCAAGTAGAACCATCGGATTCTTTATTTGTACCCATTGAATAACCGATCTTTTATATAAGAATCAAATTTATGCACAATTATCCCTTGCTTTTTTCACTATAATGGAATAGAATTTAATATAAAGTGTATGCTTGGCAGAAATGCCAAAATTTCCATTTTGAAAGGAAGTGTCAAAATGAGCCACATTTTGAATGTTCCCGAGATTTTCGGCAGTGATGTATTTAATGCATCGGTTATGAAGCAACGACTAAGTCCCGAAGTTTTCGGTGCATGGAAGCAGTGCATTGAAACCAGCACACCGCTGGAATTACATGTTGCGAATGAAATTGCCATAGCCATGAAGGATTGGGCTATTGAAAAGGGAGCAACCCATTATACGCATTGGTTCCAACCAATGACCGGCATCACAGCGGAAAAACACGATTCCTTTATAGAGCCAACCAACGATGGCAGAGTGATTATGGAATTCTCCGGCAAGGCATTGGTGCGCGGTGAGCCGGACGCATCTTCCTTCCCTTCCGGCGGTTTGCGTGCCACCTTTGAAGCGCG
This sequence comes from Faecousia sp., assembly GCA_045576395.1. Lineage (GTDB taxonomy): Bacteria > Bacillota > Clostridia > Oscillospirales > Oscillospiraceae > Faecousia. The sequence continues at coordinate 24,661 of JAZNGK010000178.1, forward strand.
TGGCTATACCGCGTGGGACCCCACCGCCTATGCCTTCGTAAAGGACGGAAGTCTTTACATACCCACTTGCTTCTTCTCCTTTACCGGTGCCGCCTTGGATAAAAAGACACCGCTGCTGCGTTCAATTGACGAAGTGTCGCGTGAGGCGTTGCGCATTTTGCGACTGTTTGGCGACAACGAAACCAAGCGCGTGGTTACCTGCGTCGGTGCAGAACAGGAATACTTCCTACTGCCCAAGGATTTGTACGCGAAGCGTGAGGATTTGCGCTTAACCGGTCGTACCCTGTTTGGCGCTCTGCCGCCAAAGGGGCAAGAATTGGACGACCACTATTTCGGTACAATTCGTACGCGTGTTTCCAAATTTATGCAGGACCTTGACGAGCAGCTTTGGCGACTTGGTGTTCTTTCGAAAACCAAGCACAATGAAACTGCCCCCTGTCAACACGAAATTGCGCCTATCTTTACCGATGCCAATAGTGCTTGTGATGCCAACCAGCTCATTATGTTGGTGATGAAAAAATGTGCCGCAAAGCACAATTTGGTGTGTCTGCTTCACGAAAAGCCCTTTGCAGGCGGCAACGGCTCGGGTAAGCACAACAATTGGTCGCTGTCTACCGACACCGGTAGTAATCTTTTCAGTCCGGGCAAAACGCCGCGTCAAAATGCGCGTTTCTTGGTATTCCTTGCCGCTTTTATCAAGGGCATTGACGAGTATCAGGATTTCCTGCGTTGCACAGTTGCCTCTGCCGGCAATGACCACCGCCTCGGCTCACACGAGGCGCCGCCTGCCATTATCTCAATTTTCTTGGGTGATGAATTAAATGCAGTTGTTGATTCCATTATCAACAGCACAAATTACACAGACCCCGAAAAGAGTGTGATGCGGATTGGCGTTGATGTGTTACCTGCCATTCCGAAGGACACAACTGACCGCAACCGTACCTCTCCCCTCGCCTTTACCGGCAACAAATTTGAGTTCCGTATGTTAGGCTCGTCCCAATCCATCGCAGGACCCAATATCGCACTCAATACCATTATGGCTGAGGAATTGGGCAAATTTGCAGATGAATTGGAGCATGCAGACGATTTCGATACCGCATTACAGAATTTGGTGTGCCGTACCTTTACCGAACATCAGCGGATTATCTTTAATGGCAACGGCTATGCAAAGGAATGGACGGCAGAGGCCGCTAAGCGCGGTTTAAGCAATTACCCCTCTACCGCAAAGTGTCTACCGACCTATATCAGCCAAAAGAATATTGATTTGGTTACCAAGCACGGCATTTACACAGAAGATGAGTTCCGTGCGCGTTATGAAATTCATTTGGATGCGTACCGTAAAATCATCAACATCGAGGCAAAAACCTGTGTGGATATGGCATTACATCAAATTCTGCCTGCCGCGATGCATTACAGCAGGGATTTGTGCAAAGGCATTTTGGCTAAGAAAGAGCTTTCTATCCCTTGCGATGCGGAAATACAGCTGACACAACAGATTTCCCGTGCATCGGATACAATGTACCTGTGCTGCGAACGACTGCAACGGGATTTGGTTCACATTCCCGAAGGTAAGGAGAATATTGTTACCTACTACCGCGAGGTAATTGTGTCGGATATGGAAGCGCTTCGCAATCAAGCGGATATTTTGGAAGGCTTGACTGATAAAAATTATTGGCCTTACCCCACCTATTCTGATTTGTTATTCTATTAAAAAATATCGGGTGTGCACGCACACCCGATATTTTTATTTCCCTGTTGAGCCAAAACCACCACCGGAACGGGCGGTATCGGTAAGCTCCGATACCTCTTCAAAGCCCGGTGTAAACACCGGCGTAATCACCAATTGCGCGATTCGTTCACCGTGGGAAATCTCTTGTGATACATTGCTGTGATTATGTAGTACCACAATAAATTCACCACGATAATCGCTATCAATCACGCCAACCTTATTGGCAGGTGCCAAGCCGCGCTTACAAGCAAGACCGCTACGGGCATAAATGAGACCTGCATAGCCTTTGGGAATCTCCATGGCAAGACCTGTGGGCACGAAAGCAGAAGTGCCCGGCGCAATCGTAATGGTTTCCGCAAGGCAGGCATACAGGTCGGCGCCTGCGGCATCCGCTGAGCCGTAGGTGGGCAATACAGCCTCGTTTCTTAATTTCTTAACACGAATTGCTTCCATTATTTCATTCCCCTTTCATGCCCCTGCCAATCCTCCCACAAAACGACTTCGCCCGTTTGGAGCGATGCAGGCACATCAATGATTCTCTGGTTGGACGAACCGCGGAATCGCAAGCTCAAATCCTTCTTATCCTCCACAAACCTTCCGTCCACCAAAACATCCACATAGCTTAAGTATTCGCGTGTAATTTCCCATGGACCCAATTTTCGGGAAAGAATATCCTTGTCAAATAAGTAGCCGGAAAACGCCCAAACGGACTTTTGCGGATAAGCGGCCTTTATCTGCCGAAGCAAATCGACGAGCGCGGGCTGATTTTCCGGCTCGAACGGTTCACCGCCCAAAAGGGTGATGCCTTTTATAAAATCCGGTGCAAGCATTGATAGAATTTCGTCAATTGTTTGCTGGGTAAAGGGTGTGCCATAATTAAAATCCCATGCAACCTCATTGAAACAGCCTTTGCAATGATGCGTACAGCCGGACACAAACAGGCTCACGCGCACGCCCGGGCCGTTCGCAATATCCCAATTTTTAATGGTGGCATAATTCATAGAAAACCCTCTATATTTTCTTTCAGAAACGTTTGAACTGCCTTTGTGTAGCCAGCCTTATCCACAAGAAAGCTCACGCCATGGTCGGCACCTTCCACCAGCAAAAGCTCTTTGGGTCCTGTGCAGGCAGCGTATCCTTCTTTTGACATCTCACACGGGACAAAGCCATCGTCTGTTCCATGCACCATCAAAACGGGCAATTTGCTGTTTTTTAATGTCCTTCTTGTATCTTCTTGCGTTAAGGAAAAGCCTCCAAACAGGCGTGTAAACAGCTCTGTTGCCCACAGGCTTGGCGTTGCAGGCAAATGAATGACCCGATGAAAAACGCTGGTTAAAATCTCTTTCGGAGAAGTAAATCCACAATCGGCAATAATGCCTTTTACATTATCGGGCAGATTCTTATCTGCCAAATACAGCATCGTGGACGCACCCATGGACAGACCGCTTAAAATAATTGGGTACTTACCGAATGTTTCGTTATGGTAGGCAATCCAAGATTGCATATCCCTGCTCTCTTTTACGCCAAAGGTGATGAATTTCCCCTCACTTTTGCCATGGGCGCGCTGGTCGGGCGCTAAAATATTCATACCCATATTGTGATACATTTCAAACGCCAGACTAAAGTCCACCAGCTTGTTACTGCGATAACCATGCGCAAACAAAATGGTACCCTTTGGGTTTTCCGCAAGTACCCAAACGGCCTGCAATCTCAGTCCGTCAGCGCTTTTTATATGCACCTGTTTGGCATTGTGTTCTTTTAGAAAGCGGTCGCCCAGGCAAATGATGTCGTAATATTTTCCGTAGGCAGTCTTTTTCAATTCGTCTTCGACAAACCAAGGCAGTTCCTTTCTGCGCAGACAGCCTATAACAAAAATATATCCGCCGCTGACCAATATCAGTAACAAAAGTGATAACAGGACAAATATCACAATTGGCATATCCTCTACTCCTTTAAGGACTTTCAAGACTTGCGCCCATCAAACTGCTTTTATAAAAAATTTAGCCATTTTTCATCGGCAATATACACCGCAAACAGACCGCGTAACGCACCCGCTTAATTACATACTTGTATTATATCACAGGCATTACACAAATGTAAAGTTTTCAAGCATCAGATATGCCTTGCTTTTTTCTGAAAATCGGGTATACTAATGCTATCGTTTGTTTCGGGAGGTTTTTTATGCCTTATTTTTACTATGGTTTTGATATGACCTATATTTATATTGTTCTGCCTTGCCTTCTGCTTGCTATGTTTGCAAGCGCAAAGGTTAACAGCACATTTCGTCGTTATTCCAAGCAATTGGCTGTTTCGCGTATTACAGGCTGTGAGGCGGCTCAGCGCGTACTGCGCGCCAACGGGGTAACAAATGTACGCATTGAACGCGTTTCGGGTAATTTGACCGACCACTATGACCCCAAAGCAAATGTCATTCGCCTGTCGGACAGCGTATATGACAGCACTTCCACAGCCGCTATCGGTGTTGCCTGCCACGAAGCAGGCCATGCCGCACAGTATGCACACGACTACTTCCCCATTAAACTGCGTGCAACCATTATCCCCATTACAAATTTTGGTTCTCGCCTTGCTATGCCGCTGATACTGCTCGGTATTCTGTTTGGCGCATTTGGCAATTTCACTTATTCGCTGGTCTATGTAGGTATTGCCTGCTTTGCGCTAAGTCTGGTATTTCAGCTCATAACCTTGCCTGTGGAATTTAATGCCAGCCGTCGTGCAATGCAGGCAATTGAAAGCACGCAAATACTCACCGACGAGGAACGACGGGGCGCCAGAAAAACCCTAACCGCCGCCGCATTGACCTACGTAGCCGCAGTTGCGGTAGCCGCCGCGCAATTACTAAGGCTTGTTATGCTCTTTGGTGGTCGCAGACGAAATGATTGACAAAAATTTCCGCCTCGGTATTGACAACCGGGGCGGAAATTATTATACTTTCTTTTGTGTGAAAAGTATGAAAAGTAGGAAAGGAGATTGCCATGGCGGTAGGCAAACACATCCTAGGAAAAGGCAATAGCCGACGGGCATTTGGCACAGCAAAGGTTGGCGACCGCGGACAAATTGTAATTCCAAAAGAAGCGCGGGAATTGTTCAACATACGCCCGGGTGATACCCTGCTGATTTTAGGTGAAGAGAACAAAGGTTTGATCGTATCGCGACCGGAGTTACTCCGCGACCTTGCTGATGAAATTTTTGAAAGTGATAGGTAAAGAAAATGGAAGAATTATTGGAATTATACAACACAATGGGCATTCGCCCTGCTGTTTATGCATACGGTGAACGCGCATTGGTACGCCTCAAGGAGCGCTTTGCGCAAATCGACAAGATTGCAGAGCATAATCAAGCAAAAGTAATTGCGGCTATGCAGAAAAATCATGTATCTGCCGCCTGTTTTGCTGCTACCACCGGCTATGGTTATGATGACATCGGACGAGATAATTTAGAAAAGGTCTATGCAGATGTTTTCCACACCGAAGCGGCTTTGGTACGACCGCAAATTACCTGCGGAACGCACGCATTAACGGTTGCGCTTTCTGCAAACCTACTCCCGGGTGATGAACTGCTCTCCCCTGTCGGACTGCCGTATGACACACTGCAAG
>JAZNGK010000179.1:0-2734 GCA_045576395.1 Faecousia sp.
AATGACTCGAACACAAAAAAAACGCAATTGCGTTCTTTTTTGGAATAGTCAAATGGTTTGGATGACTCTTTGTTTTTAATGATTTGACAACTCCGTTGTCATGAATTGATTTCACCATGAATTGTTGCTATCGCAACATGAATTGAATTACCTTTAAACGAACCAAAGGTGCAATTCATGAGCCGTTAGGCTCAATTCATGAAATCGCAGATTTCAATTCGTGCCGTTAGGCAATTCATTGAAAAAAGCACCGACAAAGTCGATGCTTTTTTCTGGTGGAAGAGGGTGGATTCGAACCACCGAAGCTATAAGCAGCAGATTTACAGTCTGTCCCCTTTGGCCACTCGGGAACTCCCCCAAATATTCACTTTCTGTTGATGCCTGTATGGAGCCGGTAGACGGACTCGAACCCCCGACCTGCTGATTACAAATCAGCTGCTCTACCAACTGAGCTATACCGGCGGCTCAAACAGAACACGCTTATTATAGCCACGAAGACCTGTTTTGTCAAGCTTTTTTTATGCAAATCCCAAAAGAAATTGGGGCGTTTTTACAAAATCATAAAATCTTCGTAAACCTTTTTGATATACGGTTGTTTTTCGCAAGCGAATGTGCTACACTTAAGGCATCTCTGTCGGAGGTTTTATCCGTGAATAAACAAATTTTAACCAAGCTGGTCAGCCAGAAATACACCATTTGGAAGCCTTTCATCGGCATTTTGCCCCTGCTTGCATCTTTATATTTCATTGAAATCCTTGCCTTTTTGCTTCTAAAGCCCGGCACACTTACCGGTCTTGCTTTTGGGGCGCTATGGTCGCTGATGCTCACCGCTTTCATCCTTTGTCTGCCCCGAAAAGCGGCAAAAATCACATACGGGATTCTTTACTATGTGGTACTGCTTTGGACTTTAGCGCAAGCAGGCTACTATCAAGTGTTCGGAAAAATGATGTGGCTTTCTACCATTGGCTATGCAAGTGAAGGTGCCGTTTTTCTAGGCGATGTTTTATCCCACTTCCCTTTTCTGTGGTGGATTGGGGCACTTTTGATGATAGCCTTGGGTGTGTTTGTATTGCGCTATTTCCCCGATATGCCGAAAAAATTAGGGTTTCGACTCCCCTGTTTGCTTGGTGGCGCTATCTTTTTGATTGGGTTATGTTATTTGCCGAAACTGATTTTCCTGCAGGATAATCACATTTGGGGTACCCATTCGGAATATAAGCAATCCTCCTCTTATAAGGCAACCTACACCACTATGTACGATACCAAAAAGGTATATAACATCACCGGCATTTATCAATTAACTCTACGGGATATTTGGGTCAATGAGATTTATCCGCACACACCGAACTATCGCACAATGCTCAATCAGCAGACCCAAACGATAAACGATTACTTTGCCAAACGGGAAGACTCTGCCGATAACGCCATGACCGGCATATATGCCGGCAAGAATGTGATTATGGTGCTGATGGAATCCATGGACGATTGGATGATTACACCGGAAGACACCCCTACCCTTTACAAATTGATGCAAGACGGCATCAACTTTACCAATTTTTACACGCCCGGTTATGGAAGCGCCCGTACCTTAAATTCGGAATTTTGTATGAATACGGGCATCTATCTACCCACCACCGGCAGTTATGTGTTTGACTATGTAACCAACAATTTCAATCAGTCCATCGCCTCCCAAATGACAGATAACGGCTACTCCGCCAAGGTGTTTCACTACAACGACCCGGATTTTTACAGTCGCGGTGTCTTTGAGCCGGCTATGGGCTATGAAAACTATGTCTGTTATGAAGATTATGTGGACGACAAAGACCGCTTAATTGAGGACAACCTGCTCTTTGATTTGCCGGAAGTCAGCGATATTTTCTTCCGACAAGGACCTACCTTTAACACGATTATCACCCGTTCGGCACACCTTGGCTATACCTACAACGAGATAATCAGCCACTATGCGCTAAAGAAATACCCCGCATATCGGGGTCTTTACGCAAGCGAAGAAGAGGATTGTGCGCGGGTAAAGGCAAAGCTTGTAGACGATATGTTTGCCCGATTGTTGCAGGAGTTGGACAAACGCGGACAGTTAGAGAACACAGTAATTGTGGCTATGACCGACCACTACACCTACGGCTATGAGAATATGGACGAGCTTTACGCCCATTCCGGTGTGAATGACCTGTTGTTACTTGAGAAAACACCTTGCTTCGTATGGTCTGCCGACGGGCCTGCCATAGAAGTTACCAAGACACTCAACACCGCTGATTTTCTGCCGACAGTGCTGAATCTACTTGGCATCGACTCCCCCTATCCCTATTTGGGACAGGACGCCTTTGACCCGCATTACAAGGGCTATGCCCTCTTCCCTGACGGCAGTTGGATTTGTGATGGGGTTGTCTATCAAGAGGGCAATATTCTGGTAAACACGCAAAACCGCGCAGTTTCGCAAGAAGAAATTGATGCTATGGCGGAGCTGTCCAAGGAATTCAGAACAATCAGCAATCTTCTGCTCACTTGCAATTACTATCGATAAAAAATATCCGGTAAGTTTGACTTACCGGATATTTTTATAAGATTTATAAAATTAAAATGTGCGTTTCTCGCCGATTTGCGGAATCCACAATTTTTCGCTTCCGCCCGTTGTCCTCTCCACAGCGTCCCACAGTCCGTATGGGTCTTGCGCCCGTTCCGGCAGGTGCAGGAGCACGATCTTATCTGCCAAAGCACA
>JAZNGK010000180.1:0-2385 GCA_045576395.1 Faecousia sp.
TTGGTGTTAACGGCGGCAGTTTGGATAAAAAGCTGCTGGAAAAATACGGACATCCCACAGCGGAGGCATTGGTGGAAAGTGCCTTTGAACATATTGCTTTGCTGGAAAAGTTTGATTTCTATGACACCTGCGTGTCTATGAAATCCTCTCATGTGCCTACGATGGTGGCAGCCGCACGCCTGTTTCGCCAAAAATGCGATTACCCAATCCATATTGGTGTAACGGAAACAGGCCCTGTGCGTATGGGACTGATGAAGTCGGCCATGGGTATTGGTGCGCTTTTGTTGGACGGAATCGGTGATACCATACGGGTAAGCCTAACGGACGACCCTGTGGAGGAGGTCCATGCCGCCAAGGATATTCTTAAGGCGGCAGGTCTTAGAAAAGAGGGTGTAAATATCATCTCCTGTCCCACCTGTGGACGCACGCAAATTGATTTGATCGGTCTTGTCAATGAAGTGGACAAGGCGCTTAAGAACTGCCAAAAGCCGATTACCGTGGCGGTTATGGGTTGCGTGGTAAACGGACCCGGTGAGGCACGCGAGGCAGACATCGGTATCGCAGGCGGAGATGGCTGTGGTATGCTGTTTGAAAAGGGCGAGCAGATTTGCAAGCTACCCTATGCGGAGTTACTGCCTGCCCTTCTAAAAAGAATTGAAATGCTGTAAGAGGATGTTATGACGAACGAGGTTTTTCTTCTAAATATGTTTCCCGGTTATGAGCCACCTGAGAGCCTGTATGCGGTGCTTTCTCAGGCGGTGGTTGTTGCTGCGGATATTGACCCGAAGACCCGTTCGGTGAGAGTGGCAATCCGTTCGGACAGCTATATTGCAGGCTCTGCCTTGGAGCAGGTACAAAAAGAAATTGCCCTGTCTTATGGGCTGGACAAGCTGGAAATCACAGCCACCTATCCTGCTGAGGAGTTGACCAAAATCGAGTGGTCGGAGCTGCGGAATCTGTTTATTGCGCACAGCTCCATGCACCGTGGCTCTTTGGCAGGTGCCCGTTGGGAATGGGAGGGGCAGACCCTGCACATATACCTAAAAGCCAACGGCAAGGCGGCGCTTTTAGAGGCTGTACCTGCGGTAAAGAATCAGTTGCAGGCACGATTCGGCACAGCGGTCGAGATTGCCATACATGCAGGCGAAACCTTGGAAGGACAAGCTCTTTACGATGCCATGGAGCAGATGCGTGGCAGTATGCTTACCGATTTGCCCAAAGCATCTGCGCCTGCAAAGGCAGAACAGACGGCAGACAATCCTGCCTTTTACGGCAAGGCGTTTAAGGGAAATCCCGTATCTATGCAGACCTTGAATTTGGATATGGGTAGCGTGATTGTGGAAGGTCGCGTCTTTCATGTGGAGCATAAGGAGCTGAAAAAGCGGAATGCTTGGGTCATCAATTTTGATATGACCGATAACAAAGGCTCTGTGCGGATTAACCGCTTTATGGAAAACAGCGAGGCAAAGCCGATTTTGGAAAATGTCAAACTCGGCTCTGTGCTAAAGGTGCAGGGTCGTCTGCAAATGAATCAGTTTGACAATGAAATGGTCTTAAGACCCAATGCTATGATGTACGGCACAGAGGAAACACGCAAGGATACGGCTGTGGGGGATAAGCGTGTGGAATTGCATATGCATACGGTTATGTCCAATATGGATGCACTCACCAATACAGCCGCAGCCATAAGGCAGGCGGCCGCATGGGGGCACCGCGCGATTGCCATTACCGACCATGGCTGTTGCCAATCCTTCACCGATGCATTGCATACCATTGAGGACAGGAAGCATGCGCCCAAGATAGCAGGCACAGACGAAACGATTAAGGTTCTCTATGGCTGTGAGGGATATTATGTAAACGATGTGGACGACAGAATCGTCGTTCACGGTACGCAGGATATGTCTTTTGCAGACGCGTATGTTGCCTTTGACCTGGAAACAACGGGGTTGTCTGCGCAGGAGGACAGAATCATTGAAATCGGTGCGGTGCTTATGCAAAACGGGCAGGAAATTGACCGATTCCAAACTTTTGTTGACCCCGAAATGAAGCTTCTCAAGGAAACGACAGAGCTGACGGGCATTACGGATAAAATGCTTCGTGGCGCACCGAAGCTAAAGGATATTTTCCCGAAATTTTTGGAATTTGTCGGCTCCAGGGTGCTCGTTGCCCACAATGCCGACTTTGATACGAACTTCATTCGTGTTGCTTGTGAAAGATTGGGCTATCCCTACAACTTCACATCAGCCGACACCTTGGTGCTGTCGCAAAATCTGATGCCGCATTTAAGTAAATTCAAGCTGGATGTGGTGGCAAATGCCTTGAATCTGCCTGAATTTAACCATCATCGCGCGGCAGACGATGCCGTAACCTGCGGCTTGATTATGA
>JAZNGK010000181.1:0-6608 GCA_045576395.1 Faecousia sp.
CCCTCGATACCCTTTTGGGGTATACACGATTTCCATTCGTGCGCGCTCGGCCAGCTACGCGACTTCTCCTTAGTGACCGCGATTGCAGTCTGCCAAGTCGGATCGTAGCCATGTCGTTCTGTGAGCCAAGGAGTTGGGGAAACATGTTGTCTTCCTAAGACCGCTTGGCCTCCGACTTCCCTCGATACCCTTTTGGGGTATACACGATTTCCAATCGTGCGCGCTCGGCCAGCTACGCGACTTCTCCATGTAGACCGCGATTGCAGTCAGCCTGTGTATAATACCTTATTTGTGTAAATTTGTCAAGCCCTATTTTGAAAAATGCCAACCGTTTTTATAAAGAAAAACAGTTGACAATGTGCCGTTTTATAGATATAATGTTATGGCTTTGAATTACTTGCTAGTGTAGCACAGTCGGTAGTGCATCTCACTCGTAATGAGAAGGTCGCCTGTTCGAGTCAGGTCACTAGCTCCAAATACCCCCCTAGCCCACTCGAGGCTAGGGGGTATTTCTGTATAAATCACAAGGTCTTTCCTTTGACTGAAACTTAAATCTCTTGTCTGCCTTCAAGGGCGCGGGATAAGGTTACCTCGTCTGCATACTCCAGCTGACTGCCAACCGGCACACCATAGGCAAGGCGCGTTACCTTAATCTCCATAGGGCGTAGCAGACGGGAAATATACATCGCAGTTGCCTCTCCCTCTGTGTCGGGATTGGTCGCCATAATGACTTCCTTGACCGCGCCGGCGGCAACTCTCTGCAACAATTCTTTGATTCGAATATCGTCTTGGGTTACATGATTTAGCGGAGAAATGACACCGTGGAGCACATGGTACACACCATTAAACTCGCGGCTACGCTCCATCGCAATCACATCACGCGGCTCTGCAACCACACAGATAACATCTGCGTTACGCGTACCATCGTTGCAAATGGGACAAATTTCCCTATCGGTCAAATTCTGACACAACGGGCAGGTATGGACTGTGCGCTTTGCCTCGATAATCGCATCGGCAAAGGCTTGCGCTTCCGACATAGGCAGGCCCAGCACATAAAACGCCAGCCGTTGCGCAGTCTTACCACCGATACCGGGGAGCCTTGCAAATTGGTCTGCTAAGTCTTGTAGCGACGCAGGAAAGTACTGCATATTGCCTCCTTAAAACAGACCGCCCAAATTCAAACCGCCTGTGAGCCTGGACATATTGTTTGCCGAATCGACATCTGCCGCGCGCAACGCCTCGTTGACAGCTGCAATCACCATATCCTGCAGCATTTCCACATCATCGGGGTCAACGGCCTCAGGATTGATTTCCAGCGACACAACCTCATGCCTGCCGTTTACGGCTGCTTTGACCATACCGCCGCCTGCGGCTGCGGAATAGGTCTTGTTTTCCATTTCCTCTTGCATACGCAGCATTTCCTGCTGCATTTTCTGTGCCTGCTTCATCATAGCGGCTTGATTCATACCACCGGGCATACCCCGGAATCCACCTTTTGCCATTGTTGTTCTCCTTAATCCTTGATATTGATTACATCAGAATGGTCTCTGCCAAATTGCAGCAATTGTTCCATCTGTTCATTGTTTTTATTGGTTTTATCGGTCGCAACTGCCTTCACAGGATAGCCCAGCTTGGCAGAGGTCTTGCGCGCTACCAGCTCCAGCACCTCAGGCTTGTCTACAATCGCTTTGGTAAAGCTGTTGGCACACAGCAGGACAATGGTATTGCCCTTTCGTACGCACTGCACAGGCCCGTTCGGAGCAAAGAAGCCGGACACAGGCGGTTTTAATTCCTTACGCACCTGTTCGCAAACCTCTGTCCAAAAGCCCACAGGAGTTTCGTCTGCCTCCTCTACCGCCTGTATGATGGGAGCTGCATCTGCTTCAGCAGGTTTTACCGGTTTCTCTGTTGGTGTTTGTACCGCGGTAACCGGTGTATGCACCACAGAAATATCACCGCTGTTTATCCTATCTTCCAAACGCGACAGGCGTGCATTTAGGCTTTCTGCATCCAGCTGCAAGTCCGGCTGGCAAAGATTGACAATGCACAGTTCCGCATCCATACGACGGCTGGCGCTACGGATAAAGCCTGCAGCTGTCTTTTGAATGAGCGCCAACATGCGCACAAGCTCCGCACTTGAAAAGCAAGCCGCCAAGCGCTTTACTTCTTCATGCGATGCAACACCCGACAGCATACCGATTGCCTCTTTTGGCGCAGATTGCATCACCATAAAATCGCGCGTTAAGCAGGCTAGTTCATCCAACAACGCGCCCATTTCCTTACCCTCGGCATAGAACCGATTCAGTAACGACAGCGCGCCACCGGTATCATGCTCTGCGATACACGCCATAAGCTTGCCGCAATCCTGAATACCGGCAATGCCCAGGCAAGCATAAACCTTATCGGCAGTCAGTTCCCCTGTCGTAGCAGATGCACATTGGTCCAAGAGGCTCAAGCCATCACGCATACCGCCATCTGCCAACCGTGCCAAAACGCGCGCTGCATCGTCGTCTAACTCAATATTTTCCTGATAGGCAATATACTGCAATCTTGCGGCAATATCCTCTTGGCTGATACGCCTGAAGGAAAAGCGCTGACAACGCGACAGGATTGTTGCCGGAACCTTATGTAGTTCCGTTGTTGCGAGTATAAACAGCAAATGCACCGGCGGTTCTTCGATAATCTTGAGGAGCGCATTGAAAGCGGAAATGGACAGCATATGCACTTCGTCAATGATATATACGCGCATTTTCACCTGTGATGGGGTGTAAATGGCATCATCACGCAAATCTCGCACATTGTCAACACCGTTATTGGAAGCAGCATCGATTTCAAGCACATCCATGCAGGCACCGGAATCGATTGCAAGGCACGCCTTACAGCGGTTGCAGGGATTTCCGTCCTGCGGATTCTCGCAATTAACCGCCTTTGCCAGAATTTTGGCGCTACTTGTTTTACCCGTTCCCCGAGAGCCGGTGAACAGGTACGCATGACTGAGCTTTCCACTCTGCAATTGCGTTTTCAGCGTTTGGGTTACCGCCGTCTGCCCAACCACATCATCAAAGGTCTGCGGTCTATATTTTCGATACAGCGCCTGGTACATAATAACCTCCAATAAAAAAGCCGACTCATAACAAGATCGCACACCCACATTTGAACCTATCCAATGCCCGGTATCCTTGCAGCCAGCTCAGAAACGGCAACCCCGCGGCACACAGAAAAATCCGCTTAATGCTGCTTGGTTCCCCACCTGACATGGTTCACGGGATTCTGTTGCGCAGGACCGTTCCCTCAACACCGCTTACAAGGTCCGGACGGCACTATGACAAGCCCGGGTGTGGGAATTCATCCCTGCTGTAGCGGATTGCAGGAAAAGGGCACCGCTATCTCCCCGACTAGTGCGACCTTGTTATAAGCCGGCTTTCTATAACAAGGGTATTTGATTAATTAGTTCAGCTTAGCCTCAATAAAATCAGCAAGCTCTTGGAATGTTGCAATCTTTTGGTCTTCCATTTCCAGCTCAACGCCCAATTCAGACTCCAAATCCATAATCATTTCCACGATATCCAGAGAGTCAATACCGAGGCTCTCAAAGGTGCTGGAAGGATTGATATCATCGGGATTCAAATCCAACTGCTTGACTGCATAAGAAACAAGTTTTTCGTACATATATTGATTCCTCCAATAAAGGTTTATATAGTCTTCAAATATTTTATTACAAGCCGGTTTGTTTGTCAACCGCAGTTTTCACAGCCACGCCTGCGGCATAGCCTGTAGACCACGCAATTTGCAAATTAAAGCCACCCGTATAGGCATCGCAATCGATGATTTCACCTGCAAAATACAAGCCAGACACCAATTTGGACTCCATCGTTTTGGGTTCAATTTCCGATACCTTGACACCGCCCGAGGTAATAATCGCCTCTGCAACCGGTCGCTTTCCGAGAATGTCCACAGGAAAGGCCTTGAGTAGCTCGACAAGGCTTCTTCGTTGCTGTTTGGTCAGAGAATTCGCCTGCAAGGATTCAGGTATCTCCAACAGGCGCAGTACCACAGGAATCATCGTTCTCGGCAGCAAATCCGTCAGCGCGTTTTCCATCGTGCGGTTTTTATAGGTTTCCAAGTCTCGCAAAATGCGGTCGTTTAGCTTATTTTCGTCCAATGCAGGCTTGAGGTCTAAAAGTAGTTTACAGCCCTCACCTTTTAGATGGGCGCTTGCGCTGAGCACAGTCGGGCCGGACACACCAAAATGGGTAAACAACAATTCGCCAAAGTCCTTATACAGCAGTTTCCCCTTAGCGTTTACAAGCCTAACACCCACATTTCGAAGACTCAAGCCCTGCATCTGCTGACAGATATCACCTGCGGTTTCAAGCGGCACAAGGCTTCCCTCGGGGGTAACAACGGTATGCCCCAAGGCCTGCGCCATTCGGTAGCCGTCGCCTGTTGAACCGGTGGTTGGGTAGGACACGCCACCGGTTGCCAAAATCACTTTCTTTGCCAAAATCACACCCGTACGGGTTTTTACGCCCACGACTATGCCGTTTTCCGTTAAAATGTCCAGCACCTTAGCAGTCTGTATCTTCACATTCAGCCTGCGCATTTCATTTTTTAGGCAGTCCAAAATTGACTGTGCTTTATCACTCACAGGAAACACGCGATTGCCCCGTTCGGTCTTTAACGGACAGCCGTTTCTTTCAAAAAATCCCATCACCTGTGCAGGTGGACAGGCTTCCAAGGCGCTATACAGGAATCTGCCGTTACGCGGTACATTTTGCAGTACCTCTTGCGCGGTACAATGGTTGGTTACATTACACCGACCCTTGCCGGTAATCAGCAGTTTCTTTCCCAAGCGCTCGTTGGCTTCCAACAGCAGAACGGTTTTGCCCGATTCTGCTGCGGCAATCGAGGCAAACATACCTGCCGGTCCGCCACCGATGACAATTACATCTATGTTCATCTTCTTCACCTTTTCAGCATTTCCACTTCCGTTTCGGTCAATTTCCGCCATTTCCCCAAGGGCAACGCGCCCAATTGCAAAGAGCCTTCCGCAATCCGAATTAAGCGCAGTACGGTCATACCTGCCATAGCGCACATTCTGCGCACCTGCCGATTCCTGCCTTCGTGGATGACGATTTCTAATTGGGCTTTTCCGTTTATCGAATCAACAAGGCGGACTGTCGGCTTGGCTATGGTGTAGCCGTCTAATGTAATCGGCTGACTCAGCCGTTCCAACGCTTCAGCCGAATAGTCCTTTACAAACACACGATAGGTTTTGTTCACCATATGCTTTGGGTGCATTAAAGTATTGGCAAATTCACCGTCATTGGTAAAAATCAGCAATCCCTCGGAATCCATGTCCAGCCTGCCCACAGGATAGACCCGTTGCCCACAATCGGCAACCAGCATGGAAACATCCTTCCGTCCTTTTTCATCGGACAGGGTTGTTACATAGCCTCTCGGCTTATGAAGCATAATGTACACATATTCACCGCCGGACGGGAGCGGTTTCCCGTCCAGCAGAATAGTATCTATATTGGGGTCTGCGCTTTCCCCAAGCAGGCAAACACGACCGTTACAGGTAACGCGACCGGCTTCAATCAGCGCTTCCGCCTTTCGACGAGATGCGATACCGCGCGATGCTATGATTTTTTGAATCCGCTCGGTCATGGTTTTCCTCCTTTGAAAAGCTTCTCCCATAGCGATGGTTTTTCTACTGTTTCTGTTTCGACTGTCTGTCCAAAGACCAAGGGTATTTTGCCCACAGCCTTTCCGTTTAAGCACACATAGGCAAAGCCTGCCGATTGTCCCTGTACGACCGGTGCATAGACAAATTCCGGCTGGGATAGCCGAAGCTCCACCTGTTCGTTCTGCGCTAAGGAATAGAAGAAATCGGTGGTTGCAAGCAGTTCCACATAACCGGCTTCACCGGAGATAACCGGCACTTTTCCCAAACACGCACCGGCGTGGACAATTTGTTGCACCGAGAAATTGGCAAAGCCGGTTTCCATCAAATTGCGGTGGTCCTGCCAATCATTTCCGTCATTCATCGTTACGGCAATCAATCTGCGCCCTTGGCGTGTGCAGCTTGACACCAATATCCGTCCTGCCTTTTTGGTAAAGCCGGTCTTTACCCCGTCTGCACCCGGAAGCTGCCACAAAAGCTTATTGTGATTTCGCAGACTGCGACCGCCGGCTGTAACTGTCTTAGTGGAAACCGTCTTGGCAAATATGGGATTTTCCATCGCGTAGGCAGCCAAAATAGCCATATCGCGCGCTGTGGAATAATGACCGGGGCTGTCCAATCCGTTGGGATTGACAAAATGGGTATTGTGCATACCCAATCGGTGCGCTTTATCATTCATTAGCTCCGCGAAGCCCTCCACAGTTCCTCCACAGTAAATCGCCAGGGCAACTGCCGCATCATTTCCGCTGTGGAGCATAAGTCCGTACAAAAGCTCTTGAACGGTCAGTACCTCGCCTTCCTTCAAGTACATTGACGAGCCTTCAATTCCCACCGCCTCCGGCTGAATGCGCACGCGGTCAAGCACATTCATCTGCTCGCAAATAATCAATGCGGTCATAATTTTCGTGGTGCTGGCAATCAA
>JAZNGK010000182.1:0-2007 GCA_045576395.1 Faecousia sp.
GGCCGGCATAAAGCATTTTGCCCCAGATGGATTCTACTTCCTTTCGCACATACTCCCGGTAGCTATCCCCCATTTGTAAAAGTACGTCATATTCATAAATGCTTGCGCTTAGGGTACAGGGAATCATACGATCCGACAGCATATTCTCCACCACCGCAGCTTTCACATTTTCCGGTGTGGCACCGACATAGAGCGCCAAGGCCTGTGTGAAGGCGTGGAGGGGTCTGTCATAATCGTTTTGCCGGCTAAGGTACACATTCCGATCTGCGTCAAAAAAGGCCTTATGAAGCTGCTCATTTAGCTTGTTGTGCAGGGCATCATAATGGGCTGCCAATTCCGGCTGCACTGCCTCGCACAATCTTGCAAAGCAGTAGAAGCTATCGGATGCAAAGGCATTGAGGGGGCATTCGTAAGGAGGATTCTCCGTAAAATATTCCTCGCCTGCAAGCCCCTCCTTCCATTCGTAAAAGTTCCAATACTGATTACCGGCAAAACAGGGAATCAATCCGGTATCATCGATACGCTCTTCCAGTTTTTCTACAATTTTTCTGGCATAATCAAACACTTCCCGGATAAAAGCAGCATCGCCGGAATAGTCCAAATATTCCTTCAGCTGACGGATATAAATGGTAGTAAAGGAAGGAATGGTTATGGGGATAATACCCGGTGCACACAGTTCTAAAGTACCGTCCTCGCGCAGGGACTTGGCAAACAGCCGCAACGATTCTCTGGGGAAGGTATATTCCCCAAAGGCGTAATAACCGCAGAGCATCTGCACCCGGCTGTCAAAGGTGTAGAGAGATTGCTCTCTCCATGGACAATCCTCGTAATGCTCGTGCATACACATATGCAGTGTTCTAATAGAAGCATCATAGATTTTATGATGCAATGCATCTGCGATAGTGTTTGGTGCAATATTTAAGGGATAATATGTACAGCGGATACCGGCTTCATAGATCGTACCGGTTTTGCTGGCGATATGGATTTGCAGATACCGCATACCCAAACGCAGGAAGGGATTAAAAAATTGATTTCTGCCTGCCTTGGCGTGGTAGCTGACGGCAAAATTCCGCTTTTTAATACTGGAGCGAACCCGGAGATCTTCCAAATGCTCACCGTAACCAATGAGAACATCACATTCTTCCGGTACTTCGAAATCCAGATTCAGAAAACCAACAGATTCCTGACCTGCATCCAGAAGGAAATATACGCCCTCTGCCAGTTCTGCCTGCTCTATGTGCCAGGAAACAGTATGCTCCCCGATATCCAAAAGCTCATCGGCGGTACGGGTAGAAAGATAGGACTGATAAACCTTTTTGCCAATGGATTTTTCTTTTCCATCTGTTATATACACGCCCTGAGTTTTCAATGTGCCGGTGGTTTCATCTTCGATAATCAATTTTTTGACAGGTCGAGCATACAGATGCTTTTCCTTGCCTGCCAAGACACTTTTCTGATAAGGCAGTTCTGCCGCACAAGCATCATACTTAAACACAAAACCTAACTGCGCAGAGATAAATTCCATATTGCCGCCGGCATAGTGACAATCCTGCCGGGACGAAACATTTTCATTGCTACCAAGCAGGCACTGATCATTTTGCCAAACTGCAAAAATGATGCCGGGAATCTGAATTCTATGAGTGAAGTAATTGGTACCAATTACATAATGTGCAATTTTTAAAATATTTTTACCGGTACTGACAAACCGGCTGATATCCAGTTCGTCATAGACCTGATAGTCTTCATAGTCAGCATACTGTCCGCAGTCAACAAACCGATCATTGACATAGACAGAATATAATGTACTTGCGCTGATAAACAGCTTGATGTTTTCTGCGCTGTCGACGCAGAACTCTGTTTCATATTCAAAATAGGTATTACATACATTTTTCGGGATATCCTTCACAAATATCCACTGTGCATCTGCAAAATACAGATTATTTTCTTCCACCATCGTAAGCCCCCCAATTGCATAATGGCTCCGGAAGTTACACCTCCGGAGCCATC